>PFOK01000063.1:0-12392 GCA_002792495.1 Candidatus Peregrinibacteria bacterium CG_4_10_14_0_2_um_filter_43_11
TATCATCTTCAATTTGATTGATTTGCTTAATAGCCCTTCTTAGGAGAGGGAGTACTAAATATTCGGTATCGAATTCACGGAGTTTTTTAAATTCTTCAGGTTTTATATATTGATAACCAAGATCATGTTCAAAGAATGAGATGATATGATTTTCGACGGTGTATTGTTCGTTGAAGCGCATGGGTTATTCTTTAGAGATTATTTGGGATTTGGATCGTTTTGTTGACGTCAACAAAATGATCGACAGGGCTTTTTTTAGCGTTATTTATAGGTTATCGGCCACAGCATTTTTTGAATTTTTTACCGCTTCCGCAAGGACAAGGATCGTTGCGATTAATTTTCTGTCTAACGCCTACAGTTTCATCAATAATAAGGCGATCAATTCCGTTTTTTTCAAATTCTATTTCATATTTTTCATTACATTTTCCTTGTTCATTCATTCGTTCAAAAAGAGACATATCCTGCAGTTCTACCAATTCATATAGTTTGCTTAAATCACGCGCGCCCAAACGATCGATAAGAGAATCCCAAAAATCATTATCGTTGTATTCTATGTGAAATTTGGCTGCATCACTGTCTAATTCCAAATATTGAGTGGGAAACCATTTTTTCATTCCATCGTCATATTGAACATATTTTTTCAAATCCGCTTCACCGGCTTTGGAATAAATAAATTTAGCCATATCGTCATGCTCCTGCATAATGGGGTCTTGTTTTGAACCGTCACGGTGAGCGTTTACCATCCAATTGCCGAGATAAACTAATTCAAGAAGGGTTTTTAGTTGTTTTTTGGTGAGATCAAGTTGCATGGGGGGGTGGGGTTAGGTTATTTTTTGGCAATTATGTTATTATGTAGAGCAACATACATATTAATTAAAACAGGTATCTGATCCACACATTCTTTGCAATCTTTATCCTTAAACCCATACACAGTTCCGGAATGTATAAGTTTATTGCGCTGTTTATATATTCGTCTGAAAAGCACAAGCAAATTTTTGTATTGATTCTCTTTATCAATACCTTCTATAACTTTTTCAAATGACTGATTTGTGATCGTTTTAAATAAGTCACGCCGTTTATCAAACTCCTTGTTATCCAGCAGGAGTTTATTCTGAATGTTGCTCGGTAATTTTAAATTAACCATCAACTCTACTAGCAGATTTTTACTAAGTAATTCCGCTAGAATACAGAAAAACACAATAACGGCTATTTCTTGCTCCTTTGAATTGGAATTTTGATAATTTTTTTGAAGTACATTAAGAACTACATTAATTGTTGAAGGAAAATATGATTGATTGCTTTCATGTTTGCATTTATGGCATTTTTCAAATTGAGAAATGATAAATTTACATTTTTTACAAACTAAATAACAATTACATTTTGTACTCCATTTTTGCTTATTTTTACTTTCTGATAAATTCATAATGTTAAATTAAGTTATTAAATTATTCTTACTTTTCCACTCAAAAGGTCATTCATAAGGCCTTTTTTGAGTTTTAGAAAGTGAGATTTAATTTGCTGATTTATTAATATTTTCATATCGATCGAAGTGAGAATTACAATCAGTTTTTTTTGTTCAGCAACTGATGGTATAGGGATTTCAACGGTCTCTAATTTTTTAATGGTTAATGCTTTCTGACTTGATCCACCAGATATTTTGTTCAATTTATCTCTGTAAAAACTAGAGGCAAGTATCATTTTTAAGTATTCGGGTAGAACTAAGTTTTTCAATTTTCTAATCCATACTGAATTGCCGTCCTTAAAATAAAAAGTTTCATTTTTAACCAAATAAATATCACCAATTGTTCCCACAGCTGTTATCAGTAAATCTCCCTCCTCAGGGGCACCAAAGCGTTCTTTGAATTTATTAAACCTATCAACTGAAATATAGAGAGGATTAGTAACTGGTATATTTTTTGATTTTTTAATAATTTCGGTTGAACGATAAAAAGGAACTCCTTCTTCTACATAATCTGCAACCATAACTCTTTTGCTTGAGGTGACTTCAGCGATTTCATAAATTCGGTATTTTTTACTATTTATATGAGTTGAAAATAGTGTTGCAACAAGGCCTTTTTTCAATTTCTCGGTTTGTTCAATAATCCGCTCCACTTTTTCAATTTCGGAGTCGACTTTGGATAGGATGGTGGCGATTTTGGTTTGCTCAAGAGAAGGAGGAAGCAAGATAGGGTACTCAATAAGGTGAGGTAATCGTAAAGATTTTACTGTTGAACCAACAGCTACTTTTTCAAAATATTTTTTGAAACAATCTATATTATAATAAACAAACATAGGACTTACTCCTTCTTTGAAATTATAAGCTGCGTATGCTCGTTGATGTAGATCAAACTTACCGGAGAAAAATTTGGGGATGAATTCAGCACCTTCTCCGGGAATAATAATAGCTACACTGTCGAAAAGATATTTATTACTTCGTTTTATGACTGATGAACGATCAAATAATGGGTAATCCCCATATTCTTGTGCATCTTGTGAGTTTGTTTTTCCATTTTTTACATCAGCGATTTCACCTAAAGTAGATAATTCCCACCCCGCCGGTATTTGCTTAGCTTTGATTGACATTGGCAATGAGTAATTGATATAATTTACATGTAAGATTTATTCTTACTATTCACGCGGTCCCGCCACTTGTGGTGGGATTTTCGCTATATGGGCGATTTTTCTTGCCTTGGTAGAAATGACCGAAATTGATATATCGGTTACAAATTTCAAACAGCTCTTTTGATGTTTGCCCGCGAACGCCAACAACATAAATCCTTTTCCCTTTGACCTTTAATCTTTCCAAAGGAGCATGAAAATCCGAATCGCCGGAAAATAGCATAATCGCTGACACTTTTTCCAGGTCGTCGAGGATGTCCATAGTCATTTCTACATCAAAATTACACTTTGGCTCTTCAATCAGGATTCCCGATTTTTGCACTTCTTCCACGAGTTCTTTTAATTTAATCGTTACCCCATCATCAAATAAAGTTAGTGTTCTTTCCTTAAATAGCAGTGCTTCACCGATAGTTTTTTTGATATATTTAACCGGTTTTGCCTTTAAAATAGCTCCGGTTTTTCTTATACGCTTATGGAAACTCTGTGATCTTTTTAAATTCCTCTCATCCAAGCCGTAATAAACCCTGACCTCTTTCATGCCATGAATCGCAAATAGTTCCGAAACTACATCCTCAAATCTGAATCGCCATCTCAAAACCTTCTGCCAATGAAACATATTAGATAAATCAAGATATGCTACGATCGCAGTTTCTTTTTGAAGTTCTTTTTTCCATCCCGCCGGTATTTGTTTCGCTTGTATTGACATTTTTTGACTTAAATTGTTGTTGTTTAGTTGGAATTGCTCTTGATCTGGATCAGGAGTTTTAAAGATCGAGTAAATCCATTACGAATTTATGCATTTTGACAATGGTTTTTTTTGCATATTCAATAGCTTTTTTTGCCTCTTTCATCACAGATTCATCTAAGTACTCTCCCATGAAAGCCATTGAGACATAACCGAAATTTTGTCCTCTGTTTTCGCTGTGCTCGATAAGTTGAGTTATCATGGGGTCATCCATGAACTGCCTTTTATTTTTACTGATAATTTCAAAAGTTAGCGGATTAATCGCAACCTCAACTACAACAAAAACGCGAGAAACCCGATCATCCAAGATTCTTGTTTCAATAATAAGTTTAGCCTCGGAATATGGACCCACTTCGCCCCAAAGCTGATCACGCTGTTTCTGAGTTAATTTCATTTTTTCTTCTTTTCATTAGATATTTGCTTCTTTTTCTCATTTGCCAACCCCAAAAAATTCTCCTTACTCACAACTCTCTTCCCACTTTTTTGCTCAACATCTTTTCGTGCCTTTCCAGCAACTTCACCGCCTTGCTGTGCGGCTTTTTTATTCTGTGGAAACCCTTGTACATTTTTGTTTTTAGTAATTTCAGTCGTGGCCGCTTCGCCAAGCATAGAAAAGATAAGCTCAAGATCGGTCATGTGGTCTCGCAAATTTTCACGCTTCAAAGCCTTATATTTCTTATGTTGATTTGGAGTCATGCCAAAAGTCGCCTTGGCTATTTCCGCCGTCAAAATTGAATATTCTTTGCCCTCTTTTACTCCGCGTTTTTGCCATTCATCTGTCAAGGTTTCTCGTACTTCAATGCCTCGCATGCGTTTTTCAATCCATCCTTCGGGGTAGCCTTTTGCTTTATATAATGCTCTTGTTCTTTTTGTCCCCAGTTCCGGATCTTCTATTTCTTGAATCCTTTCATAGCCTACTTGTGCCAACCAACGCTTGAAAGGTTCGGCTTTGGGAGAGGTTATTGACTGAACTATTCTAAAAATACCTTCCGTATTTGAGCAATTCAGCTTTTGGGTACCTCCGGCAGTTTCGACAGAAAGGGGGGTGACAATTTGTCCCCACCCTTTGGATAATTCTTCATCCCTAAGCCTCATTTTACGAATATAATCCTTTGAATTAGATGTATCGGTTAAAACTTCTACAACGTCATTTATAACAAACCACCACTCTTTTTTGTGTGTCGTTCGTCTGACTTCTTTGCCCTTGAAAATCGCGATTTTTGTTTCCTGGTTGTCATCATTTTTTTGCATATCTGTAATATTAAGTGATATAATTTTATTGATCAGTACTGGTCAATAACTCTAAGGCTTGAGGGCTCCATGATTGGAGTCCTTTTTGCATTTAATACTTTAGTTCCTTTAAATATCTCTCCACTTCCTTATCAACCTGCTCCCTTTCTTTTTCAAGTACTTGGAGTTCCCGCCAAACTTCACTAACATCAATTTCCTCTTCCTCTTCTCCATTTTCGATATATCTACGAACATTCAGGTTGAAGTCGTTTTCTTCAATTTCTTTTAGCTCAACAATTCGTGCATATTTTTCAACATCTTTATTGTCATCATAGGCACTTACAATTTTATCAATATCTTTTTTTCTGAGGCTGTTCTGATTTTTCCCTTCTGCATAATCTTTTTCTGCGTCAATGAAGAGGATTTTGTTTTTCTTGTTTTCGGGTTTGTCTTTATTGAAAATAAGTATGCAAACAGGTATGCCTACGCCATAAAAGAGTTTTGAGGGCATTGCAACAATAGCCTCAATAAGGTCATTTTTTAGTATTGCCTCCCGAATTCTACCCTCACTTCTACCTCTGAAAAGAACTCCATGAGGCAAAACTACACCGGCACGTCCGCTATTTTTCATTGATTTGATTATGTGCAGAATAAAGGCATAATCTGCGTTCTTTTTAGGTGGCATATCGTAGCCTTCAAGTCTTCCGTAACGATTTGTTTTGAAAAATTCATCTGCCCAATCTTTAATTGAGTAAGGAGGATTGGCTACTACAATATCGAACTGTTTTAATGCGCCCATCTCATCTAAAAATTGAGGGTCTTGAAGTGTATCACCTCGTCTTATGTCTGCGGCATCAAGGCCATGTAGAAACATGTTGATCTTTGCTATGGCAAAAGTACCAAGATTGATTTCCTGCCCATATAGATAAAGGGTGTTTGCAACTTTTTCATTGTTGCGCTCCCTTAGATGAAGATAAGATTCAAGCAGGAATCCACCTGAGCCAACTGTTGGATCGTAAATATGATCCTTTTCGTGGGGTTTTAGAATGTTGATTATCACTCTTTCAATCTCTCGTGGGGTGTAGAACTCGCCGCCTTTTTTTCCGGCATCTGCTGCGAATTGCTTAATCAAATATTCATAGGCATCCCCCAATAGATCTGAATTTATGTAGTTGCTTCCAAAATTGTACTGAGAAAAGTGATTTATAAACCTTTGGAGGGTGTCATTTGGGAATTTATGCTTATTTGCAAAATCTAGATCATCAAAAATGCTGTCGAGCTTAGGACTATTTGCATTGGTAAGTTTCGAGAAAATCTCATTCAATTTGGGACCGATGTTATCGGCCTGATGTTCTATCACTGTCCATTTACAATCTTCCGGAGCTTGAAAGCGGTGATTATAGTCTGCCTTGGCAAGGGTTTTGTCATTAAACTCGTCCATCACTTTTTGATACTCTTCATCCCAAACATCGCTAATGCGCTTATAAAAAAGGAGGCCAAAGATATATTTCTTATAATCGGAGCTATCGATTTTTCCTCTTAAAATGTCTGCGCTTTTCCATAGAAATTGCTCAAGTTGCTGCAATGTTAACCTACTTCCCATTTTGTCACTTATTGTTTCGATATCTTTTGAGCGATAACGGCGATCTTTTCGATCACCAATCCGAAGCGGAACCAGTATGCCTTTTTTTTCCCAATTTCTAAGTGTATCTTGGTGAATCCCAAAAATATCAGATACCTGACCTATAGAGAGGAGATCCGGCATGTCTTTTAACTTACTCCTGATTTCCTTTTTCATGTTTTTAAATAGTTTTAATTTATTCCTACGTGCCTGAGAATATCAGCCAAAAACCCAAATGTCAATAAAATTTTCTTTCATAGGTTATCCTAGGTAAGGGCTTGACTTTTATGGTCGGGTACTCTATGGTGTTGCCATTATAACTAAACAATAATTATGGCAGAACAAACTGTAACTTGTCCAAAGTGTGGTCATGAAATACCGCTTAGCGACGCTTTGACAGAAAAAATGCGTCATCAACTTGAAGGTGAGATCGGAAAGGAGTTTAAAGAAAAAGAGAGAAAGCTTGAAGAAAGGGCTAAATTACTTGAAGAGAGCCGGAAAAACGTTGATGCTCAAGTTGCCAAGAAGCTTGAAGCAGAGAAAGTGAAGATACAGAAAGAAGCTGAGAAAAAAGCTACTGAAAAGGTTGATATTGAGCTACAAGATTTGAAAAAAACTAATGAGGACAAGGAAAAACAACTTAGTGAGATGCGAAAACAAGAATTGGAATTGAGACAAAAAGCGCGTGACCTGGAAACAAAAGAGAAGAATATGGATTTGGAATTCAATCGCAAGATGGATGAAGCGACAAAAGTAATTACAGCAAAAGCTATTCAGGAGGCTGAGGAGGTTAGTAAAATGAAATTGGCAGAAAAAGATAAAAAAATGGACCAAATGATGAAGGCATTGGAGGAAGCCAATAGAAAAGCAGAGCAAGGGTCAATGCAGGTTCAGGGCGACGCTCAAGAAACTGATCTAAAATTGGCTTTGCAAAATGCATTTATTTCGGACTCGGTTGAAGATGTAAAAACAGGAATAAGAGGAGCTGATTTGGTTCAGACTGTTTTTTCATCAATGGGGCAGCAACAAGGAGTAATTTTATGGGAATCAAAAAACCAAAAGGCATGGCAAAATGAGTGGATTAAAAAATTGAAGGATGATCAAGGCGAGAAAAAGGCGGACATTGCAATAATTGCGACGCAGGTTTTGCCTGAAGGTATAGATGCTTTTGGGTTTAGAGATGGTGTTTGGGTTACAGCCTATAAATATGCATTGCCTTTGGCAGTTGCTTTGAGATATCAACTTTCAGAAATGAGTAGAGTAAAACAATCCTTTGTGGGGAAAGATGCCAAAATGGAAATTTTGTATAATTATCTTGGAGGTGTTGAATTTAAAAATCGCATCGAAACTATTGTTATGGCATTTATGAGTTTAAAAACCGGGCTGGATGCGGAGAAAAGAGCTATGGAGAAAATTTGGAATAGGAGAGAGAAAGAAATTGAACGTGTTATTAAAAATACGACGGGGTTCTATGGTGATTTGGAGGGAATAATGGGATCTGCCGTTTTACCAAAAATTAAGGCTCTTGAATTACCAAGCGGTGAAGAGGATGAAGAAATAGAGAAATAAGCAATAATTCCGCCCTTCTCCCTTTTGAGTTTTCACGGTGTTCATTTATACACACTTTTCCTTAAAATAAGTCCACACTTCTTCATGGAAGGACACGGAATGATGAAGGAGGGGCATGCAATGACAATGGGGTTATGCCGTTTTATGTTGTTTTAGTTATATACACAATAAGTTTTCATACACATCATTCACTTAAATACTTTTCATTTTCTGCTCAGGACTCCGTAACAAATACGGAGTAACGGTAGAGTGTGAGCCTATACTTCTTATTCTACTTATTTCAAGTTATTACTTTCTGTCAAACCTTGTTTTTACTGTCAACGTCGGTTTTTGTCATGATAGAATTGATTTATGAATGCCAAGCAGAAAAAAGCACAGGCGATTATGGACCTATTGGATCGGCTGTATCCAAAAACGCCCATACCTTTAATTCACAAGAGTCCGTTCACTTTGCTTGTCGCGGTTTTGCTTTCCGGGCAAAGCACGGATCAATCTGTTAATAAGATTACTCCTGCTCTTTTTGCGTTGGCTGATACGCCTCAAAAAATGATGAGGTTATCGCCCGCACGAGTTGAAAAAATCATTAAAACGGTGGGGCTCGCTCCAACAAAATCAAAAAATATTGTGTTACTTTCACAAATGATCGTTGAAAAATTTGATGGAGTTCTGCCACAGACTTTTGCGGAATTGGAGTCTCTTCCCGGTGTGGGGCATAAAACCGCGGCGGTCGTGATTAGTCAGGCTTTTGGTCATCCCGCGTTTCCTGTGGATACCCACATTCATCGCCTTGCTCATCGGTGGAAACTCTCGAACGGAAAGAACGTTCGTCAAACCGAAAGGGATCTTAAAAAAACTTTCCCGCAGGAAAAATGGAACAAGCTTCATCTTCAAATGATTTTTTTCGGTCGTCAGTATTGTCCCGCGCGGGGACATGACGAAAAGACGTGCCCGATCTGTTCACTCCTTTAAATAATTACGAATTAAGAATTGAGAATTACGGGCCAAAGGCTTCCCATTGGGATCGGTGCAGGCAGGTTACGAGTTACGAAATTGCTTTCAGTTTCAATTTACGGACGATTTCGGTTGATCATTCTGGGGAAGGGGATCGTTTCGCGGATGTGCTGTACGCCGCAGATCCACCCCACGGTTCTTTCCAGCCCTAAGCCAAAGCCGGAATGGGGTACAGAGCCGTATTTGCGTAAGTCCAAGTACCATTGGTATTCGGGGCCGTTTAATCCCTCTTTGTCGATGGCCGTTTTTAGGGTTTCGTAGTCATCTTCACGCTGAGAGCCTCCAATCAGTTCTCCCGCACCTTCGGTACCGATCAGGTCATCGTTCAACACCAATTCCGGATTTTCCGGATCCACTTTCATGTAAAACGGTTTGATGGCACGCGGCCATTTGTGAACAAAAACCGGTACATTCGAATCTTGGGTCAGTAGCCCCTCATCATCATTTCCCAGGTCTTCTCCATGTTTAATGTCCGATCCCATTTCATTCAGTTTTTTAATCGCTTCCGTGTAAGTCAGTCGAGTGAAGGGCGCTTTTATTTTTTTGAGTGGTTCAATGTCACGTTCGAGTATTTTGAGCTCTTTTTGGCAGTGAGTCAGGCAACGTTCCACAATAAAACACATCATATTTTCCTGGATTTCCATGCTTTCTTCATGTTCCACAAACGCCGCTTCCGCGTCCATCATCCAGAATTCCGTTAAATGCCTTTTTGTTTTGCTTTTTTCCGCACGGAAGGTGGGGCCAAAATCGAATCCACGCCCAACGGCCATGATGGCCGCTTCCAGATATAATTGTCCGGACTGAGAAAGAAACATTGTTCCCTCGTCGAAGTAATCGATTTCGAACAGTGTGGTTGACCCCTCACAGGCATTGGGGGTCAGAATTGGTGTGTCGACTTTAATGAAACCATTTTGATGATAAAAATCGTAAATTGCCTGGATGACTACATCTCTTACTTTTTGGATCGCCCATTGTTTACCCGATCGTAACCACAAATGTCGGTTGTCCAATAAAAAATCCGGACCATGCTCTTTTTTGCTGATGGGGTATTCCTCGATACACAGTTGTACGATTTCAATTCCTCGCACTTGTAATTCAAAGGTGTCTTCCTGTTTGGGGTGTTTCGTGATTATTCCGGTTACTTTTACCGACGATTCCATTGTCAGTTGTTCCGCTATTTTCATCGCTGTTTCACCCGATTCCTGTGATGTCACAATTCCCTGTATGAACCCTGTTCCATCCCGCAACTGCAGAAAATAAATCTTTCCGCTGCCGCGCCGGTTGTACATCCAACCACGAATGGTTATTTCTTTATCAACATGATTTTTAGCGTCTTTGATGAGAATATTCATTTTTGTAACGGTTAGCGATTATTCCGATTGGTCACCAATGGGAACACCTATCGGTTCACCAATTGGGATCTTAGGTTCGGAATGTATTTTAGCGGAAAAGGGGAAGGGGAATAAAGAGGAAAATTCGCGCTGTCGTCATTTCTGCGTGAAGCAGGAATTTTACCGAATTACTTATGTTATTTATAGGAATAAAAGTGAGATTCCGTATCAAACTTGCCTGCACCGATCCCAATGGGAAGCCTTTTGCTTGACGCCACTTAGTGATCGGCAAAGGCCGGTGCGGAATGACGAGGCGGGGGTGAGAAGTATAGCTAAATCAAAATAAAATGACACAATATCATCACTGCCTATTTTGAAGGAAATAGTGGGCAAATGGATTTCTTCTCCACCTGCTTCAGGCGGGTCGAAATGACGAATAGGATTATGCCAATTTATACTATTCCAGCTATATGTTGGTGGACGA
This sequence comes from Candidatus Peregrinibacteria bacterium CG_4_10_14_0_2_um_filter_43_11, assembly GCA_002792495.1. Taxonomy (GTDB): domain Bacteria; phylum Patescibacteriota; class Gracilibacteria; order UM-FILTER-43-11; family UM-FILTER-43-11; genus UM-FILTER-43-11. The sequence goes on from PFOK01000063.1 coordinate 10,611, forward strand.
AATAATAACAATCAGGTGTAGGATGACGAATTGGTATAAATTATATTTTAAAACCCCGATAAATTTTATCGGGGTTTTTTCAATTTCATTTTGCGAGCGCGTTTACATCATTCCTCCCATTCCTCCCATTCCGCCGGCAGGCATTGCCGGTTCGTCTTTGGGGATATCTGTAATCGCTGTTTCAGTTGTTAGGAACATGGCGGCCACACTGGCGGCGTTCTCCAGCGCGCTACGAGTCACTTTTTTAGGATCAATAATTCCTGCTTCAAACATATCTACCAGTTGTTCTTCCACTGCCAGTTTGATGTTTTTGGTGGCGTCGTAACCCATGTGTTTGTTCTTTTTCCATGCCTCTTCCAATTTTGAAATGATGATTTCCGATTCCACGCCGGCATTTTCGGCGATTTGTGTGAGCGGATAACTGAGCGCTTTTTTGACGATTTCAGCGCCGATTTTTTCTTCGTCGGAGTCCGCTTTTTCAGGATCAATCGATTGACTGGCTTGAAGTAAAGCGGCACCTCCACCAATCACAACCCCTTCTTCTATCGCGGCACGGGTGGCGGAAAGTGCGTCTTCGATACGGTGTTTTTTTTCTTTCAGTTCCACTTCGGTTGCGGCTCCTACTTTAATTACCGCAACTCCGCCGGTGAGTTTTGCGAGACGTTCCGCCAATTTTTCCTTATCGAACTCGGAGGAAGCGTTGTCAATTTCTGTTTTGATTTGTTTGACGCGATTTTCAATGGCTTCTTTTTTACCGCGACCTTCTACAATCGTTGTATTGTCTTTTCCGGAAACGACTTTTCGCGCGCGTCCAAGGTCTTCTAATGTGGTACTTTCCAACTTCAATCCGATTTCTTCCGAGATCACACGGCCTCCAGTGAGTGCGGCGATATCCTGTAGCATCGCTTTTCTTCTGTCTCCAAACCCCGGTGCTTTTACGGCCAATGCGTTGAATGTTCCTCGCAGTTTATTCACAACCAATGTGGCCAAGGCGTCGCCTTCCAAATCTTCGGCGATGATCACCAAGTTCTTGATGCCGGCTTGCGCCATGCTTTCCAATAGCGGAAGGATCTCCTGAATGCTGGCGATTTTTTTATCTGTGAGTAAAATATGCGCATTTTCGTAAATAGCTTCCATGCTACCGGTATCGGTAACCATGTAGGGTGAAATATAGCCATTGTCGAACTGCATGCCTTCCACCATGTCCACACTCAATCCCATGGTTTGACCTTCTTCTACCTGTACCACTCCATCACCGCCGACTTTTTCGAATACTTCTGCAATCAGTTCTCCCACTTCTTTATTTTGAGCGGAAATAGAACCAACCTGAGCCATTTCTTCTTTGGTCGTGATGGTTTTTTTCATTTTATCCAGTTCGTCCACCACTTTTTTTACCGCTTGTTCAATGCCCGCTTTGAGTAGCATGGGGTTCATTTTACTCGTGGTGATGTGGTGCATTCCCTCTTTGATGATCGCGTGAGCCAAAACAGTGGCTGTTGTGGTTCCGTCTCCGGCCACATCATTGGTTTTGTTGGCCACTTCTTTCACCAATTGTGCTCCCATATTTTCGAAGGGATCTTCCAGTTCAATTTCGCGGGCGATAGAAACGCCATCATTGGTGATGGTTGGCGCACCATATTTTTTATCGATCAGCGCGTTGCGGCCTTTTGGCCCCATGGTAACACGAACCGCTTTTGCGAGTTGTTCGATACCGTCGAGTAACTTTTGACGAGCTTCATCGCCGTGAATAATTTGTTTAGCCATAGTTTTTACAGATTACTT
>PFOK01000063.1:12403-18849 GCA_002792495.1 Candidatus Peregrinibacteria bacterium CG_4_10_14_0_2_um_filter_43_11
AGATTTCAGTGCGACAGTGCTCAGTGCTACAGTGTCACAAAGGATAAAAGTTAGTTAAAGCTGTCGTACTGTGCACTGTTGTACTGCTTACTGTTTAATAATTGCGCGAACGGATGTCATTTCGACAATCTTGTATTCTATTCCGTCCACTTTTACATCTTCGCCGGAATAGCGGCCATACAAAACATGATCACCAATCTTTAGCTCGATGGGCAATTCCTGGCCATTGGTGCTGATATTGGTTTTGGCAACGGCGACCACTTCGCCTTCCTGCGGTTTTTCTTTGTTCGCGGTATCCGGGATCACAATGCCGCTTTTGGTTACTTCTTCGGCCGCCAGGGGCTTGATGACCACATAACCATTTAGAGGAACGATTTTCATAGTGTTGATGGGGTAAAATATAAATTAGCACTTAATTAAAACGAGTGCTAAATGATATTAGCAAACTGGATCTTAGGGTCAAATGAATCTAATTGACAAAAAATTATATCTATGCTATATATTGTATGTAATTTATCAATTTTAACTATAGGTATTATGAAACCATCACACACATTAGCCACTTTTGCAGTTTTATCTGTTTTGGGAGGACCTACCTTACACGCTACTCCTAGTGAGTCAGGCTCTTTATTGCCAAAAGAAGCATCTGTTTGTCAATTGGTTGGTTTGGCTGAAGCGGATCGTGTTCGAGTTTGTGATTTGATGCATCGGGTTACGACGGAATTTTTGCAGGTGGCTACTGTTGGGGAAGCTAACCCACTAGGAGTACATACCCCAACAGGATATTATGTTCCTTCACCAAGTTCTGAAGAAGGGGTAGATACGGTATCGGCTTACCATGACTCAGAAAGTCCTTTGCGAACAAAGGTTTCAGTTTTTAGCCCTAACCCTGAAGAGGGAATGGGTGAAGGTTTTATGGTTACCGATTTAGATGCTGGTCATTTAACATGTGTTGATTTCGCTACTGAAACTGCATGGCGAAACACAATACTAGGAATAGGACCAAAAGATTGGGCTTGCAAAACGAATCCCCATGTTAATCGTCGTGGCAGTGGTCGTTCCACTCAGGTGGATGAAGGTCCAACTTCTTCTTTTGGGATGACTCGTGAAGATGCACAACGTGTTATGGGAATCAGACCATTTTTGAGAGCGATAGCAGATCGTGTAAGAGCTTCCAGAGATGCTATTTTCCGAAAATCTGCCACTTGTCCGAAACCATAATTACAATTTCTATTTGATTAGTACGAAACCTTCCGCACTTACGCCGTCATCAAAATAATGTTTGACCCATGTTACCGCATCCAGTGATTCCAAATAAGGAATTGCGAGCGAGGCAAAGGGCATTTTTTGAAGCAGGGGAATGAGCTGTCCAAAACCGATGAAAGCCATTTCATCTTTCACTTTGCTCAGGTGACTCAGTGTTTCACGGAAGGGTTGATAGCCGGAAAGGACAAAGTCGGATGATTTTGTCGCATCGAGGGTTTTTTTAATGTTTCCGATATGATTGCCGATGATCATGAGTTCATCTGTGACCGTGTAACAAAATCCGTACGTGGACTCTTCCACTTCGGTGCAATTGATTTGATATCCTTCATATTCCTCTTTGGTTTCGATCAGACGATCCGGATCCGCGACCAGTTCGCGGCTTTCTGTGCCGTCGGGCAAAATCACCACTTTTACTTTGGGGCTGAACTGAGCCGCCAGAAGGCCGAAGCCCTTTCTTAATTTGTCGAGTTTTATTCCAACAAAATCACGGTCATTGTGTTTTAGGAGTACTTGTACCCCTATTGTTTCGTCGTTCCTTGAGCTCAAAGAGAGCGCGTATTCCCCTTCGAGTAACGGGTAAATATCGTTTCTTAAGCTGATGCCATTGCCGAATATTTTTTCCACTTTGGCACGGACCATGCCTTCCAAAATAATGCCATAGGCGGGGTTCATTTCACTGATTGTTTCCAATGTGTTTTGCCATTCCGCACTCAAATCGGCTCCTCCCAAATAAAATGCCAATTGATCCGCGTTAAGGTATTCGCTCAGGCCGTAATTAAATATATTTTTGGTTTTGGATTTGTGATTGAGGGAAAGAAATTCCGGATTCACCCCGAGAAAAGTATTGAAATGGAATCCATTAGCGTGTTTGCGTATGGTCCAACTGAATTGAGTCGCGAATTCCTGAATCGGTTTTAAAATCGCGTTTACGGGTTGACCTTCTTTAAACTGAAGCGCGGCGATGTTGATGTATCCTCGTGCCCATACATTTTTTGGTAGATTTCCAAATGTTTTTTGATAACTTTTGTCATCATTCAGGCTGGGTATAGTTCCTTTGTACGTTTCTTGAATAGCCATCAGATCTTCCCGATTATTCGCGACGAACAAATAGGGGCCAATAAAACTCAAAAAAAGGTTTTGACCTTCCGGATAACTGTAAATGAATTGTTTTGTCTCCTTGTCTTTCTGAAGGGGTTCTTCTGTTAGGCCTATTGTTTTAAAAGAAGAAAGCGCTTGTTTTCTTCCGGGGGAGCGGAAGAAAAATACGGAATGAGCTTCTTTTGAACCCCCTTTTAATAACGCAATTCCTTTGTCGCCTTTTATCCACTCGGGAATGTTACCTTCTTCTTTTCCGAATAATCCGGTTATGTTTTCGATGTTTAATAATGCGGCTATTGCTTTATTCTCATGCAGTTTTGTTGGCAGAGTACTGTCTTTTACTTCTAAAAACACGATTGTTTTTTCCTGAGGGAGTAGGGTACTCACGCTTTGGTTGGTGTAGGTGGACCAGGCCCAATAAATCGAGAATCCTATCAGCAAAATCCCCCCCAATCCCAAAACGCCGATGAGCAGGTAACTTTCTGTTCGGATTTCCTTCTTTCTATGAAGGTGTTGCATGATTTTTAGCAATAGTTTGGTGTGCTTCATTTGTCTTAACGATTAACGATTAGCGTTTTATTATTTTTTTTTGCCGGTGAATCGTCTTGAAGTTAGTGGCGCGTTTTTAATGATTTCTTCACATTCCTCCAGGGTCAATTTATGGGCATCCTTGTCCTTCGGAATTTTAACATTGCGCTTGTCCGCTTTTATGTAAGGGCCGTATTGTCCGTTTAAGACAAAGATTTTTGATTGATAAAAAGCATGGATTATTTTTTCTTCATCCTTTTTCTTTTTTTCCTGAACGAGCTTGATGGCTTCGTCTAATTTGATGGTGTGAGGATCAGACTCTTTGGGGATAGAAACAAAGGTATTTCCGTAGCGCACATAAGGGCCGAATCTTCCGACGTTTGCCGAAATGGCCGCCCCCTCAAACTCCCCCAAATCCCGCGGGAGTTTAAATAGTTCAAGTGCTTCTTTTAGAGTGATGGTTTGCAGATTTTGATCCGGCATTAATTTGGCGAAACGCGGTTTTTCTTCTTCTTCCGCCGTTCCTATTTGTGCCATGGGGCCGTAACGTCCGATTCTAACCGCTATCCGCCTGCCGCTTTTTGGGTCTTTTCCCAGAATCCGTTCCCCGACCGCTTTTTCCGCGTTTTTCGTCGACTCTTCAACTTGTTTTTCAAACGGGACATAAAATTCATCAATGACCGGTTGCCATTTGATTATTCCTTCCGCGATATCATCCAATTTTTCCTCCATGTTCGCAGTGAATTGATAGTCGATGATGTCATGAAAATGCTCCATCAGAAAATCATTCACCACTCTTCCAATGTCCATTGGGTACAATTTTTTATCCTCCCGTTTTTCCACGTATCCTCTATTAATAATGGTTGAGATCGTTGGAGCATAAGTGGAAGGACGTCCGATGCCTTCCGATTCCAGTTTTTTAACCAAGCTTGCTTCGGTATAACGTGCGGGGGGCTGTGTGAATTTTTGTTCAGGATTGATTTTAATCAAAGCACATTCTTCGCCTTCATCAATTTGCGGCAAGAGTTTGTCTTTATTGCTCAACTCTTCCTCAGGATCATCATGACTTTCCACATAGGCTTTCATGAATCCGGGCTGAGTTAGTATCTTCCCCCTTGCGTTTAATCCATAATCGTTATTCGTTTCAATGGTTACTTTAGTGACGTCGAATTCAGCATCCGGCATTTGAGTGGCAATCGCTCTTTCCCAGATGAGTTTATAGAGCCGGTATTGTTGCGGTTCGAGGTGTTCTTTTAAAAATTGAGGCGTTTTATCGATGTGTGTCGGGCGGATGGCTTCATGCGCCTCCTGGGCTCCGCGTGTTTTCTTGGTGAAACCCCGCGGTTTAGTAAGCACATATTTTTTTCCGTATAACTTCTCAATGGTTTTAGGAACCGCCTTTAAAAATTCTTCGGATAAATTAAAGGAGTCGGTACGCATGTAAGTGATCAACCCCGTATGGTCTTTTCCGTGCTTAACTCCCTCGTACAATTGTTGCGCGATCATCATGGTCTGTTTGACCGAAAACCCCAGCTTACGAGAAGCTTCTTGCTGAAGTGTGCTGGTAATAAACGGTGGTGGCGGCTGGCTTTTGCTTTTTTTCTTTTCAATATTCGCCACAGTGTATTTGGCATCTTGCAAGTCCTCCAGTATGTTATCCGCTTGTTTTTTGTTGCTGATGACCGCCTTTTTTCCTTTTATTTTTTCTAAATCCGCGATGAATTCTCCTTCTTTTGCCTTGAGGTCGGTCTTTATCTCCCAATATTCTTCCGGTTTAAACGCTTCTATCTCCTTCTCCCGTTCCACAATTATTCTTACGGCGACACTTTGAACGCGGCCCGCGCTTAAGCCCGGTCTTACCTTTTTCCATAATAGCGGTGATAATTTATACCCCACCAAGCGATCCAATATGCGTCTGGCCTGTTGCGCGTGAACCAATGGAATGTAGATATCCCGTGGATTTTCCAGTGCCTTTAGAACGGCTGGTTTGGTGATTTCGTGAAACGCGATACGTTTGTATTGATCTTTTTTTAAATCCAACGCTTTGACCAGGTGCCACGCGATACTTTCTCCTTCGCGGTCCTCATCGGATGCGAGCCATACCATTGTGTCTTTGTGTTTACGGAAAATAGTTTTTAATTCACTGACGATCTTTTTTTTATCCGGGCTTATTTCGTATTCCGGTTCGTAGTTGTTTTCAATATCAATCGACAACTTCTTTTTTGGTAAATCACGAATATGCCCCATAGAGGCTTTGATGTCGTATTTTGCACCTAAGAAGTTTTTTAGTGTTTTTGCTTTTGCCGGAGATTCGACAATGATGAGATGATTCATAGATTCAATTTTTAATTTTTAACCCTGTTTATGGGCACTTAAGTTGTTTTATTCCGATTGCACAACTTTCTTCACCATACAATACTCCTCGCGTTTCGTGCAAGTTAATTCTAGGTTGCCAAGTACGATTTTTACTATTTCATATTTTTTCTTTCCCCTTTCTTTTTTTGTTTAAAATAAGCCAAAAAAGTAATATTTCCCCATGAAATTTATTTTTTCGTCAACTTTTGTTTTTTGGCTTAAGTATCGATTTAAATCTGAATAAAAAATGTTTTCATATTACTTTTTCGCTCAGAATAGCGAAAAAAAGCTTGATACCTTTGTTTTTCGTCTTTATACTGCGCTTAGTTTTTTATTACTAACTTACTTATTTATGACTAAACAAGATTTAGTTGCTGCTGTAGCAGCTGCGGTCGGGATCAGCAAAAGAACTGCTGCTGAGTGTCTCGACGCTTTATTGCACACCATTACCGGTGAATTGAAAAAAGGAAGGAACGTAACCTTGACCGGTTTTGGAACTTTTCGTATTAGCAAACGTGCCGCCCGCACCGGTGTTAATCCACGAAATCCTTCTCAGAAAATCAAAATCCCCGCTATGAATGTTCCCGCTTTCAAAGCGGGCAAAAGCCTTAAAGATGCTGTTCGTTAATTCGAAAATCATTTTTGATTGAATTTAAAAAACCCGCGCTCCAGGAGGGCGGGTTTTTTTACTTAACGATTGTCATTCCGAGTGAGTGAGAAACTGTGGTATTATTTAATGTCTGATCATGTAACTCATAATACAATCCCTTCTTGAATCCTATCTCTCCTTCCTGTATTTTTGAGTCACTTTCTTATTTTTTAATTTTAATAGTATGGTTTTTGATGTCAATAATGATAATTTTCAGGCAGAAGTCCTTGATGTGGCGGATATGCCCGTTTTAGTGGATTTTTGGGCGCCTTGGTGCAGTCCATGTCAAATGCAGGGGCCTATTTTGAACGAGCTTGCCGGTGAGACCGTGAATAAGGCAAAAATTTGTAAGGTGAATGTTGATGAAAATCATGAACTCTCTTCACAATACGACATCATGAGTATCCCCGCACTTAAAATTTTTAAAAATGGTGTGTTGGCGGAGGAAATGATGGGGGTACACGATAAAAATCAACTGATGGCAGTGATTGAAAAACACGCTTAACTTCTAAGAAGCAACGAAATGATGACGTAGCGATATAATAAACGT
>PFOK01000110.1 GCA_002792495.1 Candidatus Peregrinibacteria bacterium CG_4_10_14_0_2_um_filter_43_11
TTTTCGCGCTTATCTTTGCGGCACAGCAGCAGGATGCTGGCACGGTTGGCCTGGCGTAAAGTGCGCCCTTTTTCACCTTTAAACCGCTTTAAAAAGGCGACTTCATCGGAACGGAGTGTTATTTTTATTTTTTTCATTATATAAAGTTAAAGTGATTTTGCGTTACTTCAATTTTATATCAGAAATTTAATTAGTCAATGTACTACATCCCGCTCTGTTGCCGATCAGATAGAAAATGTAGAAGACCTGAGTTTTGTGGAGGATCCTACTAATTTGGACAACTTAAAGATTTTAGATGCTGCCAAGGTTCGGAAATTTGTAGAAGAGGTCAATGCCATTACGCCAGAAGAAATAGCGGGTCGTACGCTTGTTTTGGCAATTGGTACAGGCGGAACCATTGCCATGAAGGAACATGAGGTTGTGGGCGCGGATGGACAGAAAAGAAAAATCAAAAAGCCGTCTCTGGATTTTGAAGATATGTTCCAAAAAACAGAGTCCGGCCTTGCGGATGAATTTCTGATGAAGGGGTTGGATGCTCTTGCCTTGGATAGCTCTCAAATGACATACGATCATGTACATGATTTGGCAATAGTGAAGTGTTATATCGAAGCGAATATCAATAAAAAGATCGCTGGTTTCTTGATCATCCACGGAACCGATACCATGGCGGAAGCCAGTGGACATATGGCGATGATGATGGGGAAAAAGTTAAGAAATCCTATGGTATATACCGGGGCTCAGGCGCCCATTGGTAAGCCTAGAAGCGATGGAGGTAGCAACCTTAGGGATGCTTTATACACCATAAAGGCGATGGATGCGGATGACAAAGCGGATGTTGTAATCAGTTTTGGAGATGGTGTGGTATTTGCTCATGGAGCTCAAAAACGTCACAACAGCAATAGGAACGCTTTCGATAGCCCCCTCCATGAATTGGCGGGAGACCTTTCTACTCCAGGTAAACTTGTTAATTTGGTTCAATGGGTTCGTAGTCGTGTAGAAGAAGCTTCCAAACCCAACATTTATGGGGGTTATTCTCATTTATTGGAAGTCCACTCCAAGATGTCCGAATCACCTCAGCGTGTTTATGACCAAATCATGCACGAAAGTGTAAATGGAGTTATTCTAACTACTTATGGAGCCGGTACAGCAGATAGTGAAGTTGTTCAGGTCGCTGCAAAAGCGATTAAGCGAAAAGGGATTCCCGGCTTTGCCTGCAATCCTGCCGCGTTAGGAGCAGAAACAGAAGAGAAAAGAAAGGAACAATATGAATCGGAGGCTGAATTAGAAAGATTAGGTTTCCGAACCGTTCAGTCTACAACAGAAATCATTCGCGCAAAATTTGAATTGGCCATCAGGCGCTTCAGAGGAAATATCGCCGAGGTGGTCGAATTCATGCACGGTACCAATTATATTGGAGAGATTCCAACAGGGCAGACCAAGCGTCGCTCTCCACTACTAAGAACAGCATAAGTTAAATAATCCTGAGCACTCTATATCGTTACTTCGATACCCTCAATGGTCGGGGTGGCGGGATTTGAACCCACGACCTCAGCGTCCCGAACGCTGCGCGCTACCAACTGCGCTACACCCCGAAAACGGGATAGGCCCTCATTCCATCTTATTTAAAAGATATCTTTTTACGTCGTTAAAATTTTTAAAATGGTCGGGGTGACAGGACTTCCCCGCTTTCGCGAGGACAGGCTTCTCGTCCCTTTTTTCCCAAGCAAACCAAGATAGTGAACTGATTTTAAGATGGTCGGGGTGACAGGACTCGAACCTGCGACCGCACGACCCCCAGCCGTGCATTCTAGCCAACTGAACTACACCCCGACAAAACGAATCAATTCTAGATGCTAAATACTAAATTTTCAATTCATTTTTTAAAAACCAAGACAGGAATGAGAAAAATACTACTGACACCAAACATTTTTTTGACAAAAATTAATCTTTACTATATCCTTCCTTCGCTTTTCTGTTCAGAATCTTTACTTTGATTTTTAATTTCTCTACTATGGCTCGCGGAAAAAATACCAACGTTCATCTGAGTTGTTCAAAATGCAAGATGCAGAATTACACAACACGCATCAATAAAAAAACGACGACTAAACTTGAGCAGAAAAAACATTGTCATCGTTGCAATGCTCACACTTCTCACGCGAGTGGCAGTGAAATCAAACACAGTTCTTAATGTCCATCCCCTTTGAACATGACCCCAATGGTTTTGAGGATGATCTTGATGTCGAGTAAAAGTGACCAGTTCTCAATGTAATAAACATCAAGCTTCACTTCTTTTTCGAAGTCCAGATTGCTTCGTCCACTGATTTGAGCGAGTCCTGTCACTCCGGGTTTAATGGCAAATACTTCCAGGTGGCGTTCTTCGTATTCCTCAATTTCTTCGGCAAGATGAGGGCGTGGACCGACCAGGCTCATGTTCCCTATGAGTACATTGAACAAATTGGGAAGTTCATCAATGCTGGTTTTTCTTAAAAACCTGCCAATCCGTGTGATACGGGGGTCGTTTTTTATTTTGAACAAAGGTCCTTGTCTCTCATTTTTGTCCATTAATTCTTTTTTCTTCTCGTCCGCATCCACCACCATCGAACGGAATTTATACACATTAAAACCATAGTCACGGTATTTGCGGCGGCTTTTATAAAACACGGGACCTCTTGAATCCAGCTTGACTAACAGCGGGACAAGAATCCAAACCGGAATTAATAAGACGATAAAGAAAGTCGTTAAAAAAATATCAAACAACCGCTTAAAAACACGCCCCCATCCCTCCAATGGCGTCTGTTTTAAGCTGATCAACGGAATTGCTTCAAACATTTCGATCTCTACGTTCGTTCTTTGCAGTCGCACAAGATCAGGGATGAAGTGGTATTTGACCTGATGAGAACGGCAGAAGGAAAGCAGTGTGCTTGAAATTTGATCCTTCACGTCCGGATCCGCCTGAATTATTTCCTCAACATGGTATTTTTTTACTATTTTTTCCAATTCATTCAGTGTGCCCACAATTTTAAGTTGGCCAAGCCGACGTGATGCCATTTCGGAAGCCAGCGTCCCAACAACACTGTAACGGGGATTGTTTTTAAGCGTTTGGTAAAATTCATTCGCCAAGAGATTGGCGCCCACAAAAAGCAAGTGTCTTTTGCCTATTCCCAGCCGCAAAAAAAAGGACTGAATCAAAAGAATGAGAAAGCGCCCCGCAATGATAAAGACATTCGTGAATAACCATATGTGAGCCAAAGCAATGCGTGAGAAAAAGAGCTGATGAATCACCAAAAAATAATACGCGATAATAAACATGAGCCATGCGGATACCAAAAAAACAATTTTGAAAATTTCGGTCGTAAACCGATGGGTTATTTTTAACGAATAAAGTTTGTTGAAAGCGAATAAAATAACCAGAAATAGTGTCGCGGATAACCCCAGGCGTGTATAGTCCGCCACTAAAGGAAGTTGTTCCGGAAAAAAATTATACTGAACCCCGGGAATCAGATCTGTAATGGGACGTAAAAAATAAGCCAGCATGAACGCCGTCATTGCCGCTATAAAATCGATAGGGACCCTGAGTGTTCCAAATATAATTTCAGATTTTTTCATGCGATTGTTTATTGAGCATTTTGTTTATTTAAACTCATAAGCTGAGTTCTGTTCCCCCGAAAAGATTCGGGTTCAGTAGTCATCTATCTTTCCTCAGCATTACTGCTGAGGTCTAGCGGCTGCGAAAATGGTCCGGCGAGCCACCGGAATATTCCATCCTCCCATTACAGCTTTACATTGAGTGGGGTTTACCGCCCCGATGCGTTCACACGATCGGAGACCTCGTACGTTACCGAGGACGTTTCAACCTTATCCCGCCTAAGGCGGACTGGCTCGTCTCTGTGGCACTTTCCCTGCTCCGATGTTACCATCGGAACGGCCACCTTTAGTGGCCACTCTGCTCTATAATGCTCAGACTTTCCTCCCCGCCTTGGCGGGGCGACTACTACGGTTTAAATAAACAAAACGCGATCGTTTTATACCATATTCCCTGTATTTTAACCAGCTTTTCTTAAAAAGGATTGACATAAAAATTGAATTCACCTAACTTAACTCTGTTCTTTGAAATTCGGCTTAAAAGATTCGTTTCAAGTTTTCTGATGTCGGGGAGTAGCTCAGTTGGCTAGAGTGCACGCTTTGGGAGCGTGATGTCGCAGGTTCGAGTCCTGTCTCCCCGACCACTTAAAAACAATTGTTTCTGAAAAGTTAAGTAAAATTTGTTAAGACAGGATGAGAAGTTTACCCCGAT
>PFOK01000133.1 GCA_002792495.1 Candidatus Peregrinibacteria bacterium CG_4_10_14_0_2_um_filter_43_11
GGAACACGTTTCTGTAGTGGTTCTGTTATGTTTCTATTCTTTTCTGCTGACAAAAAGCCAAGGGTTTTGGGGTGAATGAGCCTCCCGATGAAAAACTGAAGTACAACGCTGAATAGGCTTCAGGAACCCCCGGAACTTTTTGAATACTTTTTGGTTACAAAAAGTATTGCCATTCGCGGCGAGCGAAAAAACCAGATACAGGAAAAAAGGAATAGAAGCAGAAAGAACAGACGAACCTCTTCCTAACATCCAGGATGGAAGAATCCCGTCTAATGATTATTATAAAAGACTTACAACATCTTCTTCAAAAATTGCCCCGTGTAACTTTTTTTACATTTTGCCACGTCTTCCGGAGTGCCGAAACAGATCACTTCACCTCCGGCATTTCCTCCTTCCGGGCCAAGGTCGATCACATAATCAACGGATTTGATCACGTCTAAATTGTGTTCAATGGTCAGTACGGTATTCCCTTTATCCACCAAGGCTTGCAAAACGCCGAGCAGTTTTTTGACGTCTTCAAAATGAAGTCCGGTTGTGGGTTCATCCAAAACATAAATGGTGTTGCCGGTGGAACGCTTGGCCAGTTCGGTGGCCAGTTTTATACGTTGTGCTTCTCCGCCGGAAAGGGTGGTCGCGTTTTGCCCGAGATGAATGTACCCCAACCCCACTTCGGTGAGTGTTTCCAGTTTTTTCTTAATCTGAGGGACGGATTCGAAAAACTCAAAAGCTTCTTCAACAGTCATGTCGAGCACATTCGCGATGTTTTTTCCGTGCCAGCTGATTTCCAATGCCTCGGTGTTGTAGCGCTTTCCTTTGCACACTTCACAGCTCACATACACATCCGGCAGAAAATGCATTTCAATTTTTACCACACCATCTCCTTGGCATGATTCACAACGACCCCCTTTGACATTGAAGCTGAAACGCCCCTCACGGTAACCGCGTAATTTGGCCTCGGTCGTGGCCGCAAAAAGTTCGCGAATATCGGTGAAAACACCGGTGTACGTTGCCGGATTACTGCGTGGCGTGCGTCCGATGGGGGATTGATCGATATTGATGATTTTATCCAAATGCTCGACCCCATTAATTTCTTTATGGGCACCAACCTTTCTGCGGGAGCGATTGAGCTTGTTATTGAGCAATGGGCACAAAACGTAATTGATGAGTGATGATTTTCCGGAACCGGAAACGCCGGTGATACCCACAAAAGTGTTGAGGGGAAAACGCACATCCACACTCTTTAAATTGTGCTCGGTAGCGCCGATGATTTCGATAAATTTCCCGTTTCCTTTACGGCGTTTTTTTGGGATTTCAATTTTCTGAGCTCCCGATAGATATTGCCCGGTCAATGAATTTTTATTCTTCATGATCTCATCCGCCGTCCCTGCGGCAACGATATTCCCGCCATGTTTTCCGGCACCGGGGCCGACATCCAACACATAATCCGCGTGACGGATCGTGTCTTCATCATGTTCCACCACTAGAACCGTATTCCCAAGATCGCGCAATTGAATGAGCGTCTCAATAAGGCGCGCGTTGTCACGCTGATGAAGGCCAATGGACGGCTCATCCAGCACGTAAAGAACTCCTTGCAACGAAGAACCGATTTGAGTGGCCAGACGGATGCGCTGTGCTTCTCCGCCGGAAAGCGTGTTGGCTGAACGGTCCAATGTTAAATAACCGAGCCCCACATTCCGTAAAAACTGAAGACGTTTCATCACCTCCTGAATAATGAGTTTGGCGATTTGATATTCGGAATCCGTCAGAATGTTTTTCTTGTTCTCCGGCAGTAAGTTTTCAAAAAAACAATAAGCGTCTTCAATCGAAAATTCCACCAAATCAATGATCGAACGTTCATTCACCGTAATGGCCAAAATTTCCGGACGCAAGCGTTTCCCCTTACACTCTTCACAAGTCAGGATCTCCATAAATTTTTCAATATTTTTGCGGACGTAATCGGAATCACTTTCGCGATAGCGACGTTCCAAGTTGGGAATAACCCCTTCGTAAACAGTTTCCGTTTCGTATGTCGAATTGGGGCCGGTATACGTGGCATGAAATTTTTCATTATTAATGCCATACAAAACAATATCCATCTGCCGTTCAGTCAATTCGCCGATGGGCGTATTGATGCCAAACCCATACTTCTTACCCACTTCGCGCAATAAGTTGTTGTACCAATTGAGTCGCATGGATGACGTGGCCCATGGCATGATGCCACCTTCCGCGATCGTCAGGCGGGGGTTCGGCATCACCAGTTGCGGATTGATCTTTAAATTGGAGCCGAGCCCATGACATACCGGGCACGCGCCGTGGGGAGAATTAAAACTGAAAGAACGTGGTTGGATTTCCGGCAATGAAATACTGCAATTTTCACAGGCCAGATTTTCCGAAAAGTTATATTCTTCTCCGGAGTCGGCATCGATGATTTTCATAATGCCATCACCGTGTTTCATCGCGATTTCAACGGAATCCGCCAGTCGTGAACGGTCCTCATTTTTCTCCTCAATTTCCTGACCGGATTTAAGCGTGACCGTTTTCTTTTTTAAATTATGAACTACCAGACGATCCACCACGATTTCAATGGTGTGTTTTTTTTGAGGATCCAAATCAATCGATTCATTGACCCCGATCACGGTGCCATCCACGCGTATGCGGACAAACCCATTTTTTTTGATTTTTTCCACCACCTTGATGTGCTCTCCTTTTTTATCGCGCACAATGGGAGCCAGAATCATGATCCGTTTGTTTTCAGGCATTTCCGCGATTATATCCACAATCTGACTCATGGACTGCTTGCTGATAGGAAGGCCACACTGATAACAATGGGGACGTCCGGCCTTGGCAAACAACAGACGCAGATAGTCATAAATTTCCGTAATCGTTCCCACCGTGGAACGTGGATTACGCCCCACCGTTTTTTGATCAATCGAAATCGCTGGTGAAAGCCCGTCGATGGAATCCACATCCGGTTTTTCCATCAGTTGCAAAAATTGCCGCGCGTAAGTGCTCAAACTTTCCGCGTAACGCCGTTGCCCCTCAGCGTAAATGGTATCGAAGGCAAGCGATGACTTCCCAGAACCGGAAAGACCGGTGATCACCACTAATTTATCCCGAGGGATTTCCACATCAATGTTGCGCAAATTGTGCACGCGTGCACCTTTGACAATGATTTTTTCCATTTAAAAGGGTGTTATAAAAGGCGAATAAAGGGCTTAAAAATAAGGCAAAGCAATCAGTCTATCGAGCGTAGCATCTTTTTTGTCAAAAATCAATGCTTATGATATGCTCAGGCGTAGGATAAATAACAAAAATAAAATGATCCAAATTTTAAAAAACATTCCTTTTTTTAGCACCCTGAGTGATCAAGACCTTCAGGTGATTGCCGAAAAGGTGACCATGGAATATTATCCGGCCAGTTACACGTTATTCAACGAAGGCGACCCGGGTGACATCATGTACATCATCAAAACCGGCTCGGCGGAAGTCGTGCGGAACAACGCGATCGTCGCCACATTGGGAGCCGGTGATTTTTTTGGGGAAATGGCATTAGTATCCGATGAGCCACGAAACGCCACTCTCAAAATCACAGCGGAAATGGAAGTCCTGACCCTCAAAAAAGAAGATTTTCGTCACCTGCTCGAAACCAACGCGAACATCGCTTCCATGGTCAGTTACGAAGTAGTAAAGCGTGTGAATGAAAATGACTAAATCCAGTGCACAGTAGTTAGTAGTTAGTAGTTAGTAGTTAGTAGTTAGTAGTTAGTAGTTAATAGTTAGTAGTTAATAGTTAGTAGTTAATTGTTAGTAGTTAGTAGTTAATTCTCTGTAGCACTGCGCACTGTAGCACTGTAAATTCGTAATTCGTAAATTAGTTATGTACACCACCCTCCCCCTTATCGTCGCGCACTTTCTGGCTGACTACCCACTGCAATCTGCCGGAATCGTTCGTCGCAAAGAATCGCATTTCTCAGGCGTTGTTTTTCATACGTTCATTCACTTCCTGGTATCCGCCATCCTTCTTTATCCTTTTTGGGAGCGGCCACAAGTGTGGGTCGGTTTGGTGATTATTTTTGCGACTCACACACTGTCCGACACTCTCAAGATTCGGGCAAATAACAAAAAATCGACCAACAAATTAACGTCTTACATTCTGGATCAAATCGTTCATCTTGCTGTCATCACGTTTGTGGCTTTTTATTGTATCAGTTCGGTGTCCTTTGAACCGGTGGGAAAACCGGCTCACCTTTATGTCACCCCTTCTGTATGGTTCTATCTTTTGGCGACCATTGGCTCCACTTATTTTTACGACGTCACGCGTTGGACATACCGAAATCACAAAAATCCTCAGGTCTACAAACGCGATTACCGGATGATGATTGTGAATTTTATCATCGTCACTGTGGCATTTGCGCTGTATTGGGGTATTCATTAAACACGGCAACCATAAAAACGTAGGGACAAGTCGCGACTTGTCACTACGTTTTGGATATGCCGCATTATTTCACCTCAAACACCCACACCCCGTCCCAATCATTCGCTGGAGGGTTTTTAGTAAATTCTTCACAACGTTTTGCAAATCGTTTGGATGGAGCGTCATCCGCTAATGCGGTGAATTGTTGCTGTGCCACGGTAAAATCATTTTTGCGATACAACACCAGCGCGGATTCAAACGACTGAATGACGGCCGTTTGCACATCATTCACTTCTCCTTTTTTGCCCACCAATTCATAAATCGTCACCGGTTCGTTTTTTCCTTTCACACGGATCCGATCCAATTCACGACACACAAAAGAATCTTTCACCTGAACGTATGTCGATTCGGAAATAATAATGGAAGTTCCATATTGTTTATTCACACCTTCCAGTCGCGACCCTAAATTCATCGTGTCTCCCATCGCGGTATAATCAAAACGATCCTCGGAACCCATGTTCCCCACCACGGCTTCCCCGGTATGGATTCCCATGCGGACACGGATTTCCGGATAGCCTTCTTTTTCCCATCGTTTCCTCAATTCCAAAAGGGCTTGTTGTTGTGTGAGGGCGGTGAGACATGTTTTTTGGGCGTGATTACCCACTTCCAACGGTGCTCCCCAAAAAGCCACAATCGCGTCTCCTTCATATTTATCCAGCGTTCCCTGATTTTCTAAAATAATATCCGTCATTTTCCCGAAATATTCATTCAGAAACTGCGTGAGCATTTTAGGCTCCATGGCCTCCGAAAAAGTCGTGAATCCTTCAATGTCGGAAAAGAAAGTCGTGATCGTTCGTTTTACGCCGCCCAGTTCCAGTAATTTGGGGTTTTTCATGATCTGCGCGACCACTTCTTTATTCACATAATGGCCAAAAGCCCCTTCGATAAACCGGAGCTCTTTTTGCTCCAAAAGAAAACGGAGTAGAAAAGCGCCGACGAAAGTCAGAATGATCAAAAAAAGCGGATAGACCACATTCACAAAAGTCAGCCATTCGTACCCCACAATTCCGCTGATCAAAATTCCCACCATCTCGAACGCCAAAACAGGAAGCGCGTAACGGAGTTTTAGCCATCCAAAAAGCAAAAGATTCATCGCCAAAAGCCCCAAAAAGGTGAGCCAAAGCGACAATGGCGACTGATCGCGTAAGAATTGATCAGTGATGACCGTCTGAATGGCATTCGCGTGGATTTCCACACCCGGCATACGCACCCCTGAACTGACTGGCGAAAGATAATCGTCTTGCAGGTCGATTGCGGTGGGTCCAATCAACACTATTTTATCTTTAAAATCCACGGGATTTCCTTGCTTGTCCACGAGCCGTCTATTCAACACGTCCACAAAAGAGACCTGTTTAAAGCTGTTCGGTTTGGCAAAATAATTGATGTACATGAGCTCCACGTCCTCTCCGCTTTTTGAGTCATGTTCTGTCATTACAGGAATTGCCGTTGTTTCCGAAAAACGGAACTGATGATCGGTAATCCGATAGTCCACAGGAGACGCCTTTTCATAAATCCGTGCGAGCTGAAGCGAAAAAGACTCGGTCACCCCTCGATTGGTTTGGGCAAAAAGCGGGATTCGTCGCACAAAACCATCTTCATCCAATGCCACATTGATCCATCCCATTTTCGGGTTTACCTGCAAAAGTGTTTTAGTGGGCCACTCGGCCTGGCGTTCGCCGTTTTCAAAATAATAACGCGTCGCCAAAACCACGTTCTCATATTTTTTAAGTACATCGCGAAAGCGTGTGTCATCCTCAATCCCTTTGCCGGAGGCATCGGGGAAAGTCATATCGAGTCCGATAGCCGCAGCACCTTTCTGATTCAATATTTCTATCGCACGTGCGTAATAGTCACGCGACCATTGCTGCAACGGACCCAGGGCATTTTTCTCCAGACTCTTCTCATCCACGGTCACAATCACAATTTTGGAACTTGCCGCGTTAAAATCATAAAACTTGTTTTGCAAACTTTTTTGTGCCCCAATAAAAATCCCACGGTTCATCATCACTGCCGTAATGACGAGAATGATGAGGCCTAATCCGATGAATTTGATAAGTTTTTTGAGCATGGATGATTTTTAAATTTTTTTCGTCATTCCGGCCACCGAGCCGGAACGGCGAGGGGAAAATTTCCAATTTCAAGTTTCGATTGAATTTATTCAATCCTTACATTGTACCAAAAAATGGCTTATTTATCAATAAAAAAACACCCTTTTGGGGTGCTTTTTTATCCCGAAGACAGTTCTGCTTAGATTGTTGTTAGAGCATATTCATGATTTCAACAGAAATTCCATGAGTATTGGCATAGCGTCGGGTGATTGTTTGCGTGAATTGACCCCCTTTCGACATAACGACTTGTACCTCAAAATCACCTTCTTTTACTACCCGCACCACAAAAGAGTTAATTTCTCCTTCCTTTTGACGATCTGATTCATATAAATACTGTTGCTTAGTCGCTATTTCCGCCAAACGACGTTGTGCGTGAGTGGTCTGAACATCGGTAACGGTTATTTGCATCAATGCTTTGAGGGCATCACGGGTTACCCCCACTTCTGTCCAATACCTTTCGGAATATGTTATGGCGCCATCCGCTGAGCCTTTCTCGGTCACGCCACACACTCTGTATCCTCCGTCTCTTCTGGTGACATTGACACCGATGTATGCGGGAGCAGGGCGTAATTCTCTTCTTAATACCAAAAGCAGAGTGTCTCTTGCGGCGTTATAGCTAAATCAAAATAAAATGACACAATATCATCACTGCCTATTTTGAAGGAAATAGTGGGCAAATGGATTTCTTCCCCACCTGCTTCAGGCGGGTCGAAATGACGAGGGATTATGCCAATTTATACTATTCCAGCTATAACGGTTGCAACATCCGTAGCGACGCTAGAAAAGGATGGTCGTGATTCCTCATGAGCGGGAGAGGCAGTGCGGATAGCTCCGGAAGAACTATCGGGTGTGTGTAATGCTGAAGCCGGCCTTGAATCCCTTTGCCTAAGTAATACAGATGAACGAGTTGGTCACTTATTTTGGTGAACGGATTTTTAAACACCAAAAAACAATCATGCCGGCTACAATCATCAAAAAGCTAAACAACTGCCCAAGCGTCAAGTAGTGAAATAGAAATCCGATTTGCGCATCCGGTTCACGGAAAAACCCAACCAAAAATCGCAATGTTCCATATAACATCAAAAAGCTCGCGATTAGCGTGCCAGGTCGGGGTTTTCCGGAAAAAAGAAAGAGCAATATGGTAAAAAGAAGCAAATCCTTTCCCGCGGCAAAAAGTTGTGAAGGGTAGCGAATCAATCCATCCCCAAAATCGACTCCCAGCCATTGCCAGGTTTTATTTTCGATTACTCGCCCCACCAACTCCCGATTCACGAAGTTCGCGAGTCTCCCGAACATCAGCGCGAGAGGAACAGGCACCACCATCAAATCAGCGGCACGCCATACGTCGATTTTATGTTTTTTAAAGTAGGTGTACCCCACCACAATCGACCCGATCAATCCGCCATGAAAAGACATACCACCTTTCCATACCATCATGATTTCCGTGGGGTGCTGTAAATAATAAACCGGATTATAAAACAGCACGTACCCCAATCGTCCGCAGACAATCACCCCCAGTAAAAAGATCCAAAACGTCAAATCATAAATTTGTTCACTGTTTTCAAAAACCTTTCGCTTGCGATTGAGCCGAATCAGAATCAAGATTGCCACAAGCAACCCGGCCACATAGGCAATGCCGTACCAATGAACCGAAAAAGGGCCGATGTGAAACGCGATGGGGTTGATCATGACCCTATTCTAAATATATTGTTAGCAAGATACAAGTTTTTAATTGTAAAGCCATAAATCTGATCAGGAGTAGGTGTACAATTTTAAAATCACACCTTACGATTTAAATGTAACTTCCATCACTGGATTTAAAACGCGTTTCGGATTCACGGACGTTCCGTTTTCGAACACACGATTCCAGGAGTCATTTGCGACGGCAGGTTTTTCGCTAAATCCACAAAATAGGGCGACAGAAATGGCACGTCCTAGGAACGGTTCCATTGTCCTCCCCGGTGTTTTTGCGGAGACTTGCCATTCAGCCCCCTCACGAGGAAGAATCCAAACCGTTGTTCCTATAACGGTGGCGATAGCGCTACCGCCCAAACCTCCGTCTATTCCATACATCCGATCTTCTTCACACACATAGGCGCAGTCGGTTCCTACATGCATCAAAACGGCTTTTCGTGCGCCGGGTTCGGGTGGGGTTTCCGTACGTGAATCGGAAAACAGAACGCCGTGTAGCCATTGGCGGATGCGCTCGGCCGCGGCTATTTTATTTGTCACATCCAGCCCTACCAACACATAAGTATAATCATCTTGTGCAATCCTGATGAGCTCATCAAGAACGGTGTTGATTGCCTCTCGCGGATCGAATTCTGTCCGCGAATGCACCCTCTTCGCAAAAGCTTTCATGGCATAATCGTAGGCGTGAATAGTCTCTCTCATAAAAGTGGGAGGTTAAACTTAAGTAAACCATTTTATTATGTTTTAAAAATTTGTCAAATTAATTAATTCCAATCTCCTCCACGTTTTAGAGAGGATTTGTGATAAAATAAATGGGATTTGAAGGATTTTGGGATTATTCCCACATCCCTCACATCCAACAAGACAATGAATTCACTTCCACTCATCAAGCACAGGAAGATCAAAAAATACGGCATCATCATTGCCACATGTTTGATCATGATCGGGTTGTACAGTTTTATTCCGGTTCCGGAAATCGCGTCGGAAATGAGAGGAAATACCGAAAATAAAATCGTTTCCAACGGCCCGTTAACGGTGCATTTTACACAGTCCATGTCTCATTTTGGCACAGAAAAGGCTTTTCGGATTTCCCCGCGGATCAAAGGCGTTTTTGAATGGAAAGAAGGCGGTGTTTTGGAATTTTTTCCGGAAGTCCCCTTCGAAATCGGCGAGCGTTACCTGGTAACAATCGGCAAGAGCGCGCAGAGTATTTATCGAAAGCGAATGGAGAGCGATCACACCCTCCCTTTTGTGGTCACGGGCCCTCCGTTTGTCAAATTCGCGACCGCTCATCTTCCGCAACCGGAACAGGCAAATGAAGAAGGCGAAAAATCGCTTTCCGTCATCGCTCCGGATCAGAAAATCACCGTTCTGTTCGACCGGCCGATGGACACTTCCGTCGCTGACATCGAAAAAAGGCTGATGATTGATCCCGCCGTAAAAGGGCATCTGGAATGGATAGATCCTGAGGTATTTGAATTCACCCTCAAAGAATGGCCACTCGCAACTGCCTTTACCCTCACTGTTCCCGCGGGCATTCCGGCGCGCGATGGGGGAGAAACCGAAACCCCGTTTCGGTGGCAGATCGAAACCCCCGCGCCAAAAGTCATTTCCGGCGATCCGGATGAAGAAGAGGGGGCAGTAGGGTTGAATCACCCCATTCGCCTGATGTTCAATCAGGAGGTCGATCTGAATCAGATTCGTCCGGGAGACAATGTTCTTTTATTCCCCTCCAACGATGTGGATGCCGATCAGAAGCTCAAAAAGGATGGGTTCTTTAACGCAGAAGTGACGTACGGAATCGACGAGGCGGGAAAGACAAACAAACATATTTTGGTGTTTAGCCCCACGTTCTCCTACCTTCCTAATCGGGAATACCGATTTGTGCTCACGTCCGGCTTATCCGCATTATCCGCGAAACCGGAGCAAATTTTTGGTGCGTTGACGATGAAAAGCGATTTTGAACTTCTTTTTAAAACCGGGGAAAAACCGGGCGTGCTTACTTTTCAGCCCTCGCCGGAAGAATCGGCTTACCATCAGGGCAATATTGAAATCACGTTTGGAACAGCGATGGATCCGGAAACAGTTCTTCAGAACAGTCAGCTCACGCCTGCCCCTTCCAAAAAGCCGGAAGTCGAATGGAACTCGGAAGCTCATCAGCTCCTGATCCGCTATAACCTCGCGCCCAGCACGCCATATCATTTTGTTTTGAATGACACACAGGATGTTCTTGGAAATACCGTAAAAGGATTTGAAACCTCATTTGTCACATCCTCAAGCACACCGGCTTTGGAATGGATCAATCCTCCTAAAAACTCAGATGGCATTGTATTTTTTGACGAAAAAACACCCCCGTCTTTTACGGTGAGCAGTATGAATGTCGATCGATTTTCGATTAAATTGTGCCGTGTTCCGCAAGAGGATTTTTTTACAACCACGGAAAATATCGCGTGGGCGGAATATGACTGTGAAACGGGGGAAGTGGAAGACAAAATCTTTCCTGTTTCGCTCAATACTTCCCTCAATGTGATTCTCGATCTCAATGTGCTCTTTAAAACTTCCTTATCTTCCGGACCTTACGCGGTCATAGTGCAAGGACGTCCGACTGAAGGAGCATGGGGCATATCCAATCGTCTTGTTCGCCCCTTTGTGGTGAGCAACATGGCGCTGTATTTAAAACGATCCCCCTACGAAACATGGGTGTGGGCAATCGATCAAAACACCCGTCGTCCTCTCGATCAAATGCCGATTGCTCTTTTCTCACGTGAGGGAAAACGACTGGCCACTGGAACCACCGATGAAAACGGTATTTATAAAATCAAAGAATCGTTCAGCACGAGTGTCTACGTTCGCGCGCAGAACAAACAGTATTGGGGATTACTCAACGAATTGTGGTCATCCGGTTCGTCCGCAAAATCAGAAGTTGCGGAAGAGGAATCGTCACGACTCTATTTTAATACGGATCGCGAACATTACCTCGCAGGAGAGAAACTTTATTTTAACGGAATTTACCGACTGGATGATGACGCGTTATTGGGATTGCCGGCGGCGGCCAACGTGCTCGTGAGTCTCAATACACAGGATGATGAGATCCTTTACCCATTCATTGTTTCTTACGGACGTTATGGGTCTTTTTATGGGGAGGGAACTATTCCGCTCGCGCTTCACCCCGGTCGTTATTTCATGTCTGTAAATATAAAACATTTGGGGGTGGATAAAACATTCCAACACCTCGTAGTGATCGATGATATCGCGGAAAAGACAGCTCTGGAATTCATAAATCCGGCTCACGAATATACCGCGGGGCAAACGGTCGCATTCCATTTAAAAACCGTTTCTACCTCCATATCGCTTGCCTCAGGAGCAAAAGGGCATTGGATCCTCAAACAAAAACCCTATCGTTTCGACCGTTTTTCATCCGGTGATGATCTTTATTCATTCGGCGAATGGCCAGGGTTTCGCTGTTTGAAATACGAATGTTTCAGAGAAGAGCAAATCATTGCCAGTGAATCGTTTTATCTGAACGAAAAGGGGACAGCGGATTTTATTTTTAATCCCCATGCCTTCGCATTGAAACCCGGTTTTCAGTATGCTCTACAGGTTGAGATGGAGGCAGACAACGGATTACCGGTTATAAAAGAAACCGAATTCATCATTCATCCGGGGGAATATTATTTAGGGATAACGCCTAAAAATTATTGGCTTACCTCAAGCGAACCATTTGATTTAAAAGTCATTAGCGTCACACCTCAGGGGGAATTGATGGAGGGTAAAAAAATCACCGTTTCATTTGAGCCGGTTGATGGCGGTCAGGAGACGATTTTAAAAAAAGTGATCACCACAACAGCAGACATGAAATCTTCTGTCATTGAGCTGGAAAGCGCGATGAAGGGGTACTATTGGGTCAAGGTCAGTAGTCAGGATCGTCAGGGGAACCTCATTACTTCCGTCATTCAGATTTACATTCATTCCGCTCTTCAGAAGAAAACAACAGATGAAAACACCATCACCTTAATTCCGGATCACGCGGAATATTTAATCGGTGGAAAGGCTCATGTTTTAATGATTCCTCCAGTGGATGTCTTTAAGAGAGGGCAAAAAATATTAGTCACTTACGAACGGGGAGGTATTTTGGGATATCAGATTTTAGAGTCCACGGGTGAATCACAATCGTTTGACGTGATGATCAAAGAAGACATGCCACCCAACGTATTTATCCGGGTGACCGCCCTTGATGAAAAAGGAAATTGGATCGAAGGCATGGCCAATTTGAATGTCAGCAAAAGAGAAAAAGAAATCAAAATCGACATCACTTCGGAAGTCGGTGTAAAAAATGGGGAAAGGGTCGCGACAATCAAGTTGAGCGCATACGATTATCAAAATCGGCCAGTGGCCACGCAAATCGCTTTAAAAATATCTGATTTTTATTCCGGGAAAACCATTTCGCTACTGGATTATTTTTATACGTATCGCAACAACCAAATCCAAAACACGTTCAACAATAATGGATTTGAGGTGGAAGGGAGCACGCCTTTTTTTGATCGAAAGGAAGAAGGCGAAATAGAAACAGCGAATCAGACAATTTATTTCGCGCCAAACATAAAAACGAACGAAGGGGGTGTGGCGGTAGTGGAGTTTCCGTTAGGCGAAGCTGTTTATGAAGGAAAAATAAGCGCGACCGCCATTAGTGACATCGATAAATTCGGTCAGCAGTCAGTGGATTTTTATGCCGAAAAATCCATAACGATCGAACCACAACTTCCCCGTTTTGTTGTCACAGGAGATCGGTTTTCGGTCAGCGCGTTATTACACAACCATTCTCACCGGGATTTTGACACCAAAATCGAACTCATCGCGCCGGGGTTGGATATCAAAAGCAATCCCAAAAAAAACGTTCTCGTTCCTGCGGACAGTTCCGTAACGGTGGAGTGGAGTGCACAGGTTATTCCCACCACACAGCCCACTTTGACGATTGCCTTTCGTACTCGCGAGACATTCAGTTCACAAACACTGGCGATCAAGCCTCTTGGTTTAGAAATTATTGAAAGTGCGGGCTTGATGACCGAAGCTACTTTCGACATTCGCTTCCCCGCGGTCAACGGAACTCCCTTTGGTGTCACAATTGATGCCGGTGTAAATTTAAATGTCTTGATGGGGCAATACTTGAATGCGATGATCGAAAAAGGTCTTCCATCCCTTGAAGAGACCTTCAATCGGTTAATGATCGCCACGGTTCTGAAGCAAAACGGATTTGGCAAAATCCCCGTCGGAGACATGATGATGGAAGGATACATTGAACACCTCAGGCAACAGCTTCCTCTTTTTCAAAAAAGGGATGGGGGCTACGGATTATGGACAACGGCTGAATCGTCTTCGCCAGTATGGACAGCCTATGCGACACTCGCTTTTTATGATCTAAAAGAGGCTCCTCCCGAGGGGGTGATCGATTATTTGTGGGAGCATTTAAACGGTGTTTCCGAAGAGGATCGTGTGTTTATATTCTGGGTGTTGAGCGAAATGGGGGAATACGACACCAAGGCAACACTCAATCTATTCAAATCATACGAAAACAATTCAATAGCATCACAGGCGTTTTTGCTCATGAATTTTCAAAACCTCATCGATGCAGGTCAAAAAAGTCTCACTCCTTTTAGAGAAGAATTAAAATCGTCGATTGTTTCTCATCTATCGGAAGAAGGAGATACCGCTTATGTTCAAACAGATTTCCTTTCGGCTTCGGCCAGTCAGCGTCTGAACGGAATGGTATTGATGGTGCTCTTAAGAACCGGTCGTGAAAATCCAATCATCGACAATTTGATCAATCATATAACCCGTTCCAATGCTGTCGCCGTCGATCCTTTCGACCTCCATTCGGCAATGTGGAAACTGCTCGGTTTGAATACTTATCTTGCCGGCGATATTTCCGAAACTCCGGAAAAAGATTTTAAAATAGAAGCGAATGGTACCCTTCTTCCCCCCCTATCCGAGGAAGTGGAAAATTCCATGACTGTTTTTTCAAAATCTTTTCCACTGCACGAATCAGATGAGGAAAAAGAAACCACTCTTTCTTTGCAAAAAGACACTGAAGAGCCTTTGTTCTTTGACGCGCAAATGAGTTATTTTTCAACCGCTCCAAAACAGGCGAATGGAAATCATTTCTTCCTCAGACGTCAGTACACTCCGCTAAGAAATACTTCGATGCCGCTATTATCTTCAGATCATTCTGTCTGGAAGAACGGGGAAGTTTATCGCGGTCAAATCACCCTGATCGTTCCGAAAAACCACTCACATGTCGTTCTCGAAGAATTTTTTCCGGCCGGCGTAAAGGGGTTGGCATTTGATTCCGGAATCACAAAACCGTTGCTCCGCTACGAAGAGGAATCAAAAGCGACGGAGTGGGGGGCAACATGGCAATCCAATCCTCTTTGGCTTTTTGATCATCACGAAATCGGATCCGACCATCTGATTTTATCCGCCGAAACATTACCGGCCGGAGTATACACCATTGATTTTTTGGTACAGGCGGAAAAAGCGGGGGTTTTTCATCAGCTTCCCGCACGGATTTACGAACTCTGGAACCCCGAAATTTACGGTACAACCGAAAGTAATATAGTGGAAATTAGGGAGTAAAAAAGATTACAAAATAGCGAACTAAATACAAATTATAGAAATAATCTTGTAATTTTTTAATCTTGAATTTTGTAATTTAGGATTAATATTGACGGGGTTTTAATAAAAGTACCACCCTTGCACCCTTCCTATAAGGAGGGGTTTTTGGTCGTACAACAAAAATACTCCCCCAATTAGGGGAAGCGCAGAGGGGGTACTTATCGGTGGTAACTGTTAGATTACCCCGTCGAACCAGGACAGAGCCCTGCTCCAGCGAAAGATTACAAAATAGCGAACTAAATACAAATTATAGAAATAATCTTGTAATTTTTTAATCTTGAATTTTGTAATTTAGGATTAATATTGACTTCTCATTCTGGCACTCTATAATAGTGAGTGCTAATTTAATGACGATCTATTTTCCAATTGATATAAATTTTGTAATAATTGAAATCAGGGATTGGGATTGGAAATTTCGATTTGATTCTATCCCAAATTTCCAGTTACTAATTTCAAATTTCAACCCTATATTATGAACTTCGATAAATTTACCACAAAAGCGACGGAAGCACTTCAGTCTGCGCAGGAAATGGTCATCGGTTGGAATCAATCCCAACTCGATACCAGTCATGTGCTTTTGGCGCTCATTCGGCAAAAAGAGGGCATCGTTCGGCCGGTTTTGCAAAGAATGGAAGTGAATCTGGCAGAATTTGAGGAATCTCTCAAGTCTGTTTTACTTAAACTCCCCACCGTCAGTAACGCGCGCATCATCATCAGCAACGAGCTCGCCAAAGTTCTCAAGATCGCGGAAGAAGAAGCGCGCAATCTTTCCGATGAATTCATCTCGACCGAACATTTGCTTTTGGCGATCGCCAAGCAAACAAAATTGATTCCAGTGCGTCACCACGATCTTCTCAATGCCCTGAAAGACTTGCGCGGTTCACACCGTGTGGTCGATCAGGATCCGGAAACCAAATACCAATCGCTTCAAAAATACACCATTGATCTCACCGGTCAGGCGAGTGCGGGCAAGCTCGATCCCATCATCGGCCGCGATGAAGAAATCCGTCGCACCATGCAAATCCTTTCCCGTCGTACCAAAAATAATCCAGTTTTAGTCGGCGAACCGGGAACCGGAAAAACAGCGATTGCTGAAGGATTGGCTCAGCGCATTGTGGTCGGAGACGTTCCCGATACCCTCAAAAACAAACGGGTGCTCGCACTTGATCTAGGTGCCATGATTGCCGGTTCTAAATTTCGGGGAGAGTTTGAAGATCGCTTGAAAGCCGTTTTAAAAGAGATCGAAGATTCAGCCGGTCAGGTCATTTTATTCATCGACGAACTCCACACGCTCATTGGAGCTGGGGCAAGTGAAGGGGCTATGGATGCCGCCAACTTGCTCAAGCCCGCGCTGGCTCGCGGTCAGCTCCACGCTATCGGAGCCACTACCATCAAGGAGTATCGCAAATACATCGAAAAAGACGCTGCATTGGAACGTCGTTTTCAACCCGTCATGGTGTTGGAACCCACACCGGAAGACACCATTGCGATCTTGCGTGGGATCAAAGAAAAATACGAAGTTCATCATGGTGTTCGTATTACCGATTCCGCCATTGTCGCGGCAGTCACTCTCTCCACTCGCTACATCGGCGACCGATTTTTACCGGACAAAGCCATCGATTTGATCGACGAGGCAACTTCTTCGCTCAAAATGGAATTGGAAAGCAAGCCCGTTCACCTCGACCAAATGCACCGCAAAATCATGCAACTCGAAATCGAACGGGAGGCCCTTAAAAAAGAAAAAGACAAGGCTTCCAAAGAACGTCTCGATACCCTCATTAAAGAACTGGAGAATTTAAAAGAAGAGGCAAAAGGCATGGAAGCGAAATGGCAGGAGGAGAAAAAAGGAATCGACGAACTTAGGGAGGGGACCGAAAAACTCGACCAACTCCGCATGGAGGCTGATCAGGCGGAACGAAAAGGGGAGCTCCAGCGCGTGGCCGAAATCCGTTACGGACAAATTCCGGAACTCGAAAAAAAGATTCAGGAAATCGATGAAAACATCAAAAAGAAGCATGACGGCACTTCCCTTTTAAAAGAGGAGGTGACCGAAGAAGACGTCGCCGCGGTGGTGGCACGCTGGACAGGCATTCCGGTGAAAAAAATGCTGAGCGATGAAACCAAAAAATTAGCTCAAATGGAAGTGGAACTCCAAAAACGCGTCATTGGTCAAAAAAACGCCATCACTTCCGTTAGTAATGCGGTTCGCCGTGCTCGTGCGGGCATTAGTGACCCCAATAAACCCGTTGGCTCCTTCATCTTCATGGGGCCCACGGGTGTGGGAAAAACTGAACTCGCCAAAACCCTGGCGGCCTTCATGTTCAACGACGAAAAAGCGATGATCCGTATTGACATGAGCGAATACATGGAAAGTCACGCGGTTTCCCGTCTCATTGGCGCTCCTCCGGGGTACATCGGTCACGATGAAGGGGGTCAGCTGACCGAGGCGGTACGCCGCAAGCCGTATTCCGTCATTTTATTCGACGAAATTGAAAAGGCGCACCCAGAAGTTTTCAATATTCTTCTTCAGGTTCTCGATGATGGCCGTCTGACC
The DNA here is from genome assembly GCA_002792495.1 of Candidatus Peregrinibacteria bacterium CG_4_10_14_0_2_um_filter_43_11. Classification (GTDB taxonomy): domain Bacteria; phylum Patescibacteriota; class Gracilibacteria; order UM-FILTER-43-11; family UM-FILTER-43-11; genus UM-FILTER-43-11. The sequence continues at coordinate 17,498 of PFOK01000133.1, forward strand.
GATAGTAAAGGTAGAACCGTCGACTTTAAAAACACCATCATCATCATGACCAGCAACCTGGCGGGCGATGTGATCCAGAGCTACGCAATGGACACTTCCTCCGAAGACATGATGGTGGCAAAACTCCAAAAAGACGATCAAAAGAAAAAAGAAGCCTACGAAAAAGCGCATCAAAAAATGGTCGATGAAGTGCATGAAGTTCTTGCTAAATCCTTCAAGCCCGAATTCCTCAATCGAGTTGATGAAGTGATTATTTTTGAAAGCCTGGCGTTGGAAGAAATCACACAAATCGTTGACCTCCAACTCGCTCAGCTTCAAAAACGATTGAATGAACACAAGATCACGTTGCAGGTTTCCGATGCGGCAAAAACGGTTTTGGCCAAACACGGATTTGACCCCAAATTCGGCGCCCGCCCGCTCAAGCGCACCATTCAGCAAGTCATCGAAAATCCTCTCGCCATGAAGTTGTTGGAAGGGGGAATTAAAGAAGGGGGCGTGATCAAAGCGGATGAAAAAGCAGGAAAGATTATCTTATACCAATTAGACTTTTAATGTATAATGATGG
>PFOK01000077.1 GCA_002792495.1 Candidatus Peregrinibacteria bacterium CG_4_10_14_0_2_um_filter_43_11
TAAATATAGTATTCAGGGAGATGTCGCTTATTCAAGGGCTTTAGTTTATCTTGGTAAAGGAAAAATTGATATGAATTCTATGCCGGATGTTGCCATGACTTTGGCCGTAACAGCTCCTTTTACATTGGGTAAAACAACAATCACGAATATTGGGAATTTGCGTGTCAAAGAAACCGATCGCCTGAAGGCGTTGGAAACGGAATTGAAAAAGATAGGGGTGAACGTGGAAACAACCTTTAATTCTATTATTGTTTTGAATTCGAAATTCGAAATTCGAAATTCAAAATTAATCAATACATATAACGATCATCGTATGGCGATGTGTTTCGCGGTTATGGGCACTAAAATCCCCGGGATTCTTATTGAAAATCCGGATTGTGTGAATAAAACCTATCCCTGTTTTTGGCGTGACTTGGAACGCGCTTACCTTTCGCCCATCCATTTGGGTCAAAAACACCTCGTGCTTACCGGTATGCGTTGTAGCGGAAAGAGCCACTTGGGTAAGCGGATTGCTCAGCATCTTAATCGCCCTTTTGTGGACTTAGACAAAGAAATTGAGAAGGATCAGGAGATGACGGTGGCGGAAATTGTAGAGAGGAAAGGGTGGGAGTATTTTCGTAAAGTTGAACAAAAAATTTGTTCGGTATTCGCTCCACTTTCCTCCGGTAAATCTTTTGTCCCCTCTGTTATCGCGACCGGTGGTGGAGTCGTTTTGAATCCCGATAATATGGAAGTTTTTAAAAAGAACGCTGTGAATGTTTTTATTTTTGCGGATCTTTCCGTTTTGGCCGAACGCCTTAAAAAGAAAAAGGGGAGTCGTCCATCGCTTACCGGTCGGGATTCCGAGATTGAATTGATGGAGGTTTGGCAAAAGCGTCGTCCTCTTTACCTTAAATACGCCGACGTGGTGTGGGACAACACTAGCGGAGAGACGATAAAAGAAAATTTGAATTTTATATTTTAATTAAAAAAATGGATATGGATTGTCATCCATACTTTTTTTGATGTGTGATGATTCATATTCATACGGCTTATTCGGCGTGTCTTACTTTATATTATGTAATATGTTTGACATCTAAAAAAGATTAGTGTATAATGTTGTATTGATCAACCATTGGTTGACATAAATAAAAAATAAACTAAAACAAAATGTACAATACCCCTTTTGATGGTCATATATGGCTTAAATATACAAAGTTTATTTTTGTTTTTTGGGCAATAGCCTTAGTGGCTGGAGTGGGGGGTTTTTATGCCTATTCTTCGCGCTTCATTGCTTCCAATATCTATTTGGGGGATGAGCCTGTTTCCGGAATGACTCGGGAAGAAGTTCTGCCCCTGGTTCAATACCATGTTAATGTGTTGAATCAACACAACATTCAAATTGCGGATATGGGCATGAGGTATGATCTAAAGACTTCTGATATGGGGATTTCTTTTGATGCCGAAAAAACATTGAATTCCCTCTTCCAAAAAAGCCGTTCGGTTAGTCTTAAAGCTCAAGTATTATCCGCCGAGGAGGCGATTCAGGAAAAACATCAGGTACAGCCCTTTGCCATTATTGATGAAGATCAGATTCGTGCGGCAGTTGAGGAAAGATTGGCCTATGGTCAATTTTCTATTCAAAATGCTGAGTGGGGTTGGTCCTCTGATTTGGGTTGGGTCCTTCGTCCCGAACGCTCCGGTCGTCAGTTGATTGAAGGGGAATCGGAACGTATCACTCGGTCGATTGTGGATGGTATTTATGATCTCAGTGATTCTACGGTTTATCGTCCTCATTATAAAATTCTTGAACCTTCTGTTACGACAAAATCTTTGGAAGGAATGAGAGATCAACTCAATTTATTCAAAGAGCCCATTACTGTTCACTTTGGGGGCATCGATGAAACCCTTGATATTGTCTCTGATCCTCTTTTGTGGATTCAATTTGATTATACAGCGAAGACCGTTGGTGTGAATGCCGATCGTATACAAGCCTACGTGGCTGATTTTGCCTCCCGTTATAATCTTGAATCTTCCGAGGTTACCGTGACGGCTTTTCAGGAATTCCCTTCGGAATATGCGAAAAATGAAACGTATAAAAAGGCGGTCATTGATGGCGAATTTCATTCCGGTCGGCAAATCAACCAGGAGCGGTTGACGAGTGATTTAACGAGTGCCTTTTTTATTCCTCCTGAGCAACGTGGTGTGGAGGTTCCATTCGACTCCCTTCCCGTAAAAGTAAATTCAGCCATTCCCGGTGTTGATTTTCCGGATTTGATTTCTGTCGGACAATCGAATTACCATCTTGGGAACACCTCGAATCGTGTTCATAATATCAAGCACGCGCTCATGTTTCAGGACCTCGTTGTTATCGCGCCCGGGGAGACCTTTTCTTACGATAAAGTTCTTGGGTGGGTCACTTTGGCAAAGGGCTATCAGAATGGTCAGGTTATTTTCGGAAATTCCATAGGAAACGTTCCCGGGGGTGGGGTGTGTCAAACTTCCACTACCATGTTTCGTGCGGCTGTGAACGCGGGATTGCCTATCGTAAAAAGGCAGAATCACAGTTGGGATGTTCATTATTATCAAGATTGGCATGGAGTGGACGCGACGGTTTATCCTCCCGGAAAAGTGGATTTAATGTTCACGAATGACACTCCCGGTTATATTTTGGTCCATGCTTATGCTGATAGCGATAATGAAATGGCTTTCTTTGAACTTTACGGTACTGATGATGGGCGTAAGGTCAGCTTTGAGACCGTTGAAAATGTTAAAATCGGTCAGGGGCGTCGTATTGTGACGGATTGGAATATTGAAAGAACCGATGGCACGATTGAAAAACGCGAAATCATTTCACAATATCGTCGATAAACAGCGCACGTATTTATGTGAAATATCGTGGGATCAATATTACTTGAAATTCGAAATACGAAACTTGAAAACCGACTTGAAATTCCTGGTTTCAAATATCAAATTTCAAAACAAAATAGTTTCTCCCGCGCAAATAAAGCCGAGTTATTTATTTTTCGCGTTTTTTTTGAAGCCACAACAAATATACAATCTCCAATAATCCTGCTGTATTTATAATCAGAATGGCGACGAACCAGCGGATTTGATTGTTACGGCCCGCTTTCCAGAGGGCAATGCCCTTCCAGATCAGACTCCAAATCAGAATGGGGATAAGGAGGTTGGTATTTTCTATGGCGATGTTTTGAAATAAAGTCATGATTTTAACCTTTCATAATTCAATAGATAAAACGACATTCCTATTATTATAACGGTTATTGGCACAATTGCCAATTCAATGATCATGCGGATAGTATTTTCTGATTTCAGAGAGAAATACGCATTATTTTTTTGAAAGAATCCGTTTTTTGGCATGAGTTTTATTTTTTTTCTTGACTTGGGCTTCGACCTTCACTACAATCTTTTTGCTTTATACAAGAAGCGTGGTTTATTTGAATGTTTTTGCTCTTTGAAACCATAGGTAATAAGCATTTTAAATGCAGTAAATATCGCTATTTTTTAGAGTTTTAAGCCCGCCAAGTGCGGGCGAGACTTCAAATTTTAAGGTTTAAAGCTTCGGCTTTTGCTTTTGATTTGATTTTACAGGAATATATTCGCCTCAAAATTTTTGTTTTGAGGACACAATAATTTCAAACTTTTTATATAAAGAGTTTGCCCCGGATCTAGTCCGGGGGAACGCTAGCAACAGTTTTACTGTCCTGGCGAACTTAGCAAATCTTCATTTTTTATGAAGAGTTTGATCCTGGCTCAGGATGAACGCTAGCGGTGCGCCTAACACATGCAAGTCGAGCGCCCCTTCGGGGGAGCGGCGAACGGGTGAGTAAAACGTTGGAACCTACCCCGAACTCAGGGATAACCCGCCGAAAGGCGGGCTAATACCGGATAGTCCCGCAAGGGTAAAGATTTTTCGGTTCGGGAAGGGCCTGCGTAGTATCAGCTTGTTGGTAAGGTAATGGCTTACCAAGGCTATGACGCTTAGTGGGTCTGAGAGGATGATCCACCACAATGGAACTGAGACACGGTCCATACTCCTACGGGAGGCAGCAGTGAGGAATCTTCCGCAATGGGCGAAAGCCTGACGGAGCGACACCGCGTGGAGGACGAAGGCCTTTTGGTTGTAAACTCCTTTTCTGAGGGAATAAATGATGAAGTTACTTCAGGAATAAGCACCGGCTAACTACGTGCCAGCAGCCGCGGTAATACGTAGGGTGCAAGCGTTATCCGGAATCATTGGGCGTAAAGCGTTCGTAGGTGGTTAAACAAGTTTGTAGTTAAATCCGGTCGCTCAACGATCGAATCGTTACGAAAACTGTTTGACTAGAGAATGACAGAGGCAACTGGAATTTCGCATGTAGGGGTAAAATCCGTTGATATGCGAAGGAACACCAAAAGCGAAGGCAGGTTGCTGGGTCATTTCTGACACTGAGGAACGAAAGCGTGGGGAGCAAACAGGATTAGATACCCTGGTAGTCCACGCCGTAAACGATGGATACTCGGTGTGGAGAGGACTCGACCCCTCTCTGTGCCTAAGCTAACGCGTTAAGTATCCCGCCTGGGGAGTACGGTCGCAAGATTAAAACTCAAAGGAATAGACGGGGACCCACACAAGCGGTGGAGCATGTGGTTTAATTCGACAATAAACGGGGAACCTTACCCAGGCTTGACATCTCCGGAATCCCGATGAAAGTTGGGAGTGCCGTAAGGAATCGGATGACAGGTGCTGCATGGTCGTCGTCAGCTCGTGCCTTGAGGTGTTCGGTTAAGTCCGTAAACGAGCGCAACCCATGTCCTATGTTGTATATTTCATAGGAGACTGCCGGCTCCAAGTCGGAGGAAGGTATGGATGACGTCAGATCAGCATGGCCCTTATGCCTGGGGCTACACACGTGCTACAATGGCCGGTACAATGAGTTGCGAACTCGTAAGGGGGAGCGAATCTCATCAAAGCCGGTCTCAGTTCGGATTGAGGGCTGCAACTCGCCCTCATGAAGCTGGAATCGCTAGTAACCGCAAATCAGACATGTTGCGGTGAATATGTTCCTGGGTCTTGTACTCACCGCCCGTCACATCATGAAAGGTGGGGGTGCCCGAAGTCGCGTTATTCTGCTTCGGCGGAAGCGTGCCTAAGGTAAAACCACTGATTGGGATGAAGTCGTAACAAGGTATCCGTAGGAGAACCTGCGGATGGAATACCTCCTTTCAAGGAGAAACATACCCTGTATCAGGCGTTTTGTTCTGATATGAGGGGGATGGTCGGGCTCTAAAATCTTGTTGATATTTACTGCATTTAGAATATATAGCTTATAACGATGCAACGAAATAACGATACAGCCATGTAATGGTGTAGCGTTTTTTACTCAATGGGTTTTTTTGTTTTGTTATTTTCTTGAATCAATTTACAGATCCGCGTCTGTTTTTGGCAGTTCAGGCGGGGTAGGAAGAACGACCGGTAATTCGTTGTTGTCGGTTTCCTCCATTTTTTCATCTTCTTCTTTGATTCCAATTTCTGAAAATAATTCCTGGCGTGCTTCTTTCAAATGATCTATGGTTTCCGTTTCGGGCGATAATAGTGCCGTTGAAGTTTTTTGATTTGTGCTACATCCCCCTAAAAAGAAGAAGCTGATGCCTATCATTCCTATGATGACGAGGGGTTTTTTTGGTGCCATAAAAAGATTTTACAATATTTTTTATATTAATTCACGTCTATGGTTATCGCAAGCGTTTCAGGTTATCTTTTTTCTAAACGCTTGCTTGCTACTATATCTCCTACCGCATCGAGTTCCTCCTCTTGAGCTTGTATTTCTTTTTCATGTTTTTTGTTCACTTCTCCTTGTTTTTTCAGCTCTTTTTCTTGTTTTTCAAGCTCTTCTTCCTGTTCTTTGATTTTACGGTGTTGAAGCTCGAGTTTGTGTTCCGCTTTTTCAATCTCTTCGTCTTGTTTTCTCTGCTTGCGTTCCATGTCGTAGATTCTGTGATAGACACGGTTTGTTTCGTACTTCGCCACGACTGAAAAAGTATATAGAACGATCGGAATAATACTCATCGAATAGATGATTGTTATAATTTTGCTTAGTGCGTGAGTGGGCGTAAAATCGCCGTATCCAACTGTTGTTGCCGTCATGGTCACAAAGTAAAATGAATCAATCAGTGACCATCCTTCCATCCAACTGAAGATCAATGTTCCAGTTAGGAGAAAAAATAAGATAGTGAGAAATAGAAATAGAATGCTGATTTTAAATTCCCGATGGTACATTTTTTAAAGTGAATTTATTAAAATTTTATCTTGATATTGTAACATATTATTTGTAATTTTACAAGGTTTTTATTCCTTTGCTTGTGTACAATAAGATCAGTTTTAAATATTTTTTTATGACCTTTGAATTGTTGAAAACATTTATTGATGATCAGGGGTGGAATTTTTTTGGCATCACTGATTTTTCCTTCCTCCATTTTAATCTTAAAAAACACAAAAAGATATTTGAGTTGTGGACTCAGAGGGGGTTTCAGGCAGATATGAATTATCTGGAGCAAATGGAAGAAGACCGTTTTCATCCTGAAAATAAACTTCCCAACATTAAATCCGTGCTTGTGTTGGGGGCGTGGTATGGAGGTAATAGTAATAGTAATAGTTTAGTAGCGCGGTATGCGCGTGGGAAGGACTATCATAATGTTCTCAAAAAGAAGTGTGTGGCGTTATCCGATTGGCTCAAAAAACAATATCCGGAAGCAGAAACTTATATTTCTATCGACAGTGGTCCTACGGCAGATCGAGTGTTTGCAGAGACAGCGGGGCTTGGTTTTTTTGGTAAAAACAGTTGTTTGATCCGACCGAGTCATGGGAGTTATTTTTTTATCGCTTCGGTGATGACGAATTTGGATCTACCTTTAATATCAACATCCGCATCCAAGATGCCGATTTGTGGGGATTGTCAAAATTGCCTTAAAAACTGCCCCACAGGTGCTTTGGTGTCACCAGGCGTTGTCGATGCGAATTGTTGTATCAGTTATTTGACCATCGAGAATAAACAGGGGATTCCGATTGCCTTACGTTCAAAAATCGGCAATCATTTATTTGGTTGTGATGCGTGTCAGGAGGTTTGCCCCTTTAATCAGGGGCGTAAGGACAAGCAAGTGATTACAATTGATTCGTTGAAGTCGGAAAATGGAGTGGGTGAGTCACTGGATCTGATTGAAATTTTTTCCCTCAGTACCGATGAGGATTTTACAAAACGATTCGCGGGAACTCCATTGATGCGTGCCAAACGCCGCGGTTTACTCCGAAACGCCTGCGTGGTAGCTGGAAACTCTGGTGACGTTTCGCTTATTCCTCATTTGCAGTCTGTTATCGACCGTGAGGATGATACAATGATAAAAGAACACGCCAGATGGGCAATTGAACAACTGGAAAATCAGGCATAACACTCCTTATACAACCCTTCCTTCTTTAAAATGGATTAATGCATGATGCCATCTATTTTTTCTGCTTTTATTGCCTTTGATGCAATGTATCGGGCTTTTGCCTCGCCGGCGGGCACCTTTTTTGGTGTCAAAAAGGGTGAAAAACCTTAGTAGGGCAAACCTCTCTGACCTTTAAAATACTTCATTTCATTTTCGTATTTTTCAGTCCGGCGTCTTCCGTTTCAGGTAAACCTTCCACTTCAGAACGGTTTGTTCGCATCTTGTTGGGGTTTGTGAGCGGTGTACGCAACAGATCTCCTTATATCGTCGTCTTCCACTGCCACAAACCCCAGACCTGCCTTTGCCGTAGCGGCTTCGCGCAGGCAGGCCCCATTTTCCTTGTTTCTTTTTCTTCGTGCATTCAAATGGGTTGAAGCTATTTGGAGGAACACGTTTCTGTAGTGGTTCTGTTATGTTTCTATTCTTTTCTGCTGACAAAAA
>PFOK01000149.1:0-2491 GCA_002792495.1 Candidatus Peregrinibacteria bacterium CG_4_10_14_0_2_um_filter_43_11
TCTTTTTTCGATGAGAGTATTGTTCATTGTTTATTTATTAAATTTTTTTGGTTGTTATTTTGTAATAGACTGACAAAAAGAATGATTATCCCCACGGTGATGCCCACATCCGCCAGATTAAAAACGGGAAAAGGTCTTAAAACAATAAAGTCGGTGACATAGCCGGCGTAAACGCGATTCACCAGATTCCCCACTCCTCCCCCCAGAATTATACCGAATAACACTTGATTTAAAAATAACTTTTTTATGTGGGTGATCGCGAAGTGAGTTAAAAAAATCAATATCCCGATGGAGCCGATGATTTGAATCCATTGTGGAACCGGTATGCCAAAGGCGATTCCCGTATTTTTGTGTGCCGTAAAATAAAATATGTCTTTGATCAGTATTATAGGCTTGAAATGAGTACCGCTAACCCATCCCTTTGTTAGCGCGTCCAATAAAAACCAGAAAATTCCTGTACCGATGAGAATGTTGTATTTTTTCATTATTTGAACCATATGGCCTTATTAAATCACAAGATCATCAGATCACCTATCATTAAATTCAGTGTTACAGTGCTACAGTTCACAGTGCTACAGAGAACTAACTACTAACTACTAACTACTAACTACTAACTACTAACTACTGTGTACTGATCTTGTGATTTCATGAACACTAATTAGAGATATTTGATTTAAGATTTTTCACGTATAATAGGCGCATGCGTCATTATTCCATTGATAAAGTATTGGCTTCCACCCTTGGTGCTCTTGTGATTTTTGGAATCATTATGATTTCCAGCGTGAGCGTGTACGAATCTCATCAACTCACCAACGAGATGGTTCAAAAAGGGTTGATGGAAAGTCCCACTAATAGTTTTTATTTATGGCGTCATATATTGCGTGTGCTTATCGCGGTGCCTATCGGGATTGCGGTGATTTATCTTCCTCTTCAGATTTGGAAAAAAATCGCACTTCCTTTCTTTGCCGTCACTCTACTCCTGCTGATTTTTATCTTTCTTCCCGGTATTGGAGCCAATTACGGAACTTCTACCAGTTGGATTTTATTGCCCGTCATTCCCTCTCTACAGCCCGCGGAGTTTGTAAAACTGGCGCTGATCTTTTATTTGGCGGTGTGGATGGAAAAACGTCAGGAACTTGTCGCGTCTTTTCAATATGGCTTCATCCCTTTCACGGTTTTGCTTAGTGTCGTCGTTGTTCTTTTGGCCATGCAGCCGGATTTTGGTTCCGTGCTCGTTATCTCTGTGATCGCGGCGAGCATGTTTTTTATCGCGGGGGGTAGCGTGCTTCATATTTTTTCCGGTGGATTACTCGCGGCTTTCATGGCGTATCCGATCATCATGAGTAAAGAATATCTCCGTAACCGCTTTTTAACCTTTTTACATCCGGATCTTGACCCTCTTAATATCGGTTTTCAGATCAAACAGGCTCTTATCGCCATCGGGAATGGCGGTTTTTTTGGAGTCGGTTTCGGAAAATCCGTTCAAAAATTTGGCTATTTACCTGAGGTGCAGGGGGATACTATTTTTGCGGCCACCGCGGAAGAATTGGGTTTTTTTAGAATTGTTCTCCTTATTTTAGCTTATTTTATTATCGCTTATCGCGGGTATGGTATTGCCCGTCGTGCCCCCGATCGCTTTTCTATGCTCGTTGCAGTAGGAATAACCAGCTGGCTTACGTTTCAGGCCATTATCAATATTGGTGTTAATTTGGCTATTTTGCCTCTTACCGGTCTCACACTTCCTTTTATAAGTTATGGGGGTTCATCCCTCATTGCCACTTTAATCGGAGCCGGTGTTTTACTTAATATTTCCCGTTATGCAGAACCCGACACGCATTTTATTAGTCGGCGGGGGATCCGGGGGTCACATTATCCCCAATCTCGCCGTCAGCTCCGAACTTAAAGCACAGAATCCCTCTGTCCAACTTTTGTACATTGGCTCCCGTAATCCTCCGGATCGCACTCTGGTTGAAAAAGCGGGTATCCCTTTCCGGTCTATTTTTACCGGGAAGTTGAGGCGCTATTTTTCTATGCGTAATTTCATCGATCCTTTTCAGGTCGTGATTGGAATTTTTCAATCCATTTATTTTGTCGCCCGTTTTTGGCCGGATGTTGTTTTTACAAAAGGCGGTTTTGTTAGCTTTCCCGTCACTTTGGCCGCTTTTGTTTTGCGTCGCCCTGTTGTTTTGCACGAGTCGGATGCGGTGATGGGGCTGACCAACCGTATTACCGCTAAAATCGCGACTAAGGTTTGTGTCGGCTTTCCCAATTATCTGCATTTATCCGATCGTTTTGTTCTTACCGGAAATCCTGTTCGTTCGTCTATTTTGCACGGAAGTAAAGATCGTGGATATCAACTCACGGGGTTTAGTGTCGATAGGCCTGTTTTGTTGGCTTGGGGCGGCAGTCAGGGTGCTCAGGAAATCAATGATTTGATTGAAAGCCGGTTTTCTCTTCTCGAGCCTCATTTTCAAATCGTTCACATCACGGG
>PFOK01000149.1:2514-6467 GCA_002792495.1 Candidatus Peregrinibacteria bacterium CG_4_10_14_0_2_um_filter_43_11
CTTACTTCAAAAACCAAATTTGCTTTTGCCCCTTCAAAATTCCGCTCACAACCATCAGGCGCGCAATGCGGAGTATTTTGAAAAAGCGGGTGCGAGCATTGTTGTTCCTGCCATTGATGATTTTGTTCCCCTTCTTTTGTCGTTACTCAATGATGTGGATCGTCAGGAGAAAATGCGCCATGCCCTTGCTTCTCTCTCCCGTCCTCACGCGGCTAAAGAGATCGCGGAATTGATCCTTCATCTTTAAACCTGCTTAATTCATTTATTTTATTGGTTTATTGCACTACTCTTTTGTTAATTTATTGATGAAATAATAAGTATTATGAAAATTGGAATTAACGCCCGTTTTTTACTCCAGCCTTATACCGGTATTGGCCAATACACCCGCTGTTTAATTGAGGCTCTGGCCAAAGTCGATTTTAAAAATGAATATTTTTTGTTTACTCCGGAATTGATGGATTGGAATTTACCCGATCATTTTCACCCCATTCGCGTGCCGGAAAAAGCGTATCGTTCCGCGAGTTTTCGTAAAGCGCACTGGGAACATACCCTGATCCCTAATGAGATGGCAAAATGGAAGGTGGATTTGGCTCATTTTCCTTACCCTTCAAATCCATGGAAGCGATTGCCCATTCCCACGATTGTAACGGTTCATGATGTGATTCCATGGAGACTCTCGGCCTATAATACACACCTGCGTTCAAAGTTGTATCATTTTTACGCTCGATTAGCCCTTAAAAAAGCCAATCATATTATTACTGTTTCTCAGTTTTCCAAGCAAGAGATCATCAGTCTTTTTGGCATTAAACCCAAAAATATCGCTGTTATTTATGAGGCACCACCGACCCCATCTCATCATCTTGATTTGCCGGAGCTTTCCCTGCGCCGTGATTTCCTTCTTTACGTGGGTGGATACGATGTTCGTAAAAATGTCCCCAACCTTATTAAGGCCTATCTTAAACATATTGCCAATCATTATCGGATCGACCTCATCCTTGTTGGGAGCAAAGATCGTGGCCTGGAATCCTATGTAACCGATGCGTACTGCGAGCGTGTGGGGGGCCATTTTCCCGTTCGGGCAAAGGGCAGTGTTATTTTTACTCCTCCCCTGACGAATAACGAGCTTACTGCCCTATATAAGCAGGCCTCCATGCTTGTTCATGCTTCGTATTATGAGGGGTTTAATTTCCCCTTAGTGGAAGCGATGTCGCATGGGTTGCCTATTGTTGCGGCGGATATTCCTGTGAATCACGAAGTGACAGGGGGTGCCGCTTTGTTTGTCGACCCACTTTCAATTGATTCTATTGGTGTCGGTATCCATCAGCTTTTGAATGATAAGGCTTTAAAACAAAAACTTTCCCGGGATGGTTTGCAAAAATCAAAAGAATACCGTTGGGAAAAAACTGCACAAGAAACCCTTGAGGTGTATAATTTGTTTGCCTGAGTCCCACCCTGTTCATTTTTTATAGCGTAAATACCCAAGAAACATGCTGATTAGTTTCATTTTTTTCATCCTCATTCATGTTTTCGCGTTGGTGTATTTTATGGAAGTGATTCGTCGGGTTCGACATCGCGCAAAGGAATATTCCCTTAAGGATTCCACAAGAACATTACCGTTTGGTTTTGTGCGTTTGCGGTACATTATTATTTTGTATGTGGTTGTTTATGTCGTGTGGATTGCTCTTTCTTTCTTGCTTTATTTTGGTTGGTATGGAGGAGGTGCCTTTTTTTCTCCTCCGGCTCCAGGTGAGACATTACTTAATCTTTAATTATTTTATTCATTTATTACACTCCTTTTACCTATGGCAAATGTCGTTTTTATTAATTTATTGTTGATCTTGTTGTTTCACCTCAATAAATTAATAAAGTAATAAACCGGTAAATTAATAAGAATATGAAACACGAAAAAGTTGCCGTCCTTGATTTTGGAGGTCAGTATGCTCATCTCATTGCGAATCGCGTGCGTCGCCTCAATGTTTATAGCGAAATTGTAGATGCCGATATTCCCCCTTCGGAATTGGCAACATACAAGGGAATTATTCTTTCCGGTGGTCCTATGAGTGTGAATGCCCCCGGTGCTCCCTTTTGCGATAAAAGTATTTTTGATTTAGGGATTCCTATTTTAGGAATTTGTTACGGTCACCAGTTGACACAGCATTTGCTTGGAGGGGAAGTACTTTCTGAAAATAAAGAATATGGTCTTGCCGACTTGATTATCACCCATGATGTGGATTTTTTTAAAAATGTGAAATCACCTTCACGTGTGTGGATGTCTCATGGAGATATGGTCAAACAATTCGCTCCCGGATTTAGTCCTATCGGTCGTACTTCCGATTGTGACAGCGCGGCTGTCGCGGATTTAAACCGGCATATTTATGGAGTTCAGTTTCACCCGGAAGTGACACACACCGAGGAGGGTATGAAAATACTCGATAATTTTTTAAACCTTTGCGATGTCGCGCGTGATTGGTCTATTAAAACGTTTATTCAAGAGGGAGTTGCCACTATCCAACGCAAAGTAGGTGATAAAAAAGTGTTCATGCTTGTTTCCGGCGGTGTGGATTCCACTGTCGCTTTCACTCTTCTGGAAAAGGCGCTTGGTAAAGACCGTGTTTATGGGCTTTTGGTCGATCATGGTTTGATGAGACTCAATGAGGCGGTTCAGGTTAAAACAGCGCTTACCGCCGCCGGGTTTGAAAATCTTCATGTTGCCGATAAAAGTGATGAATTTTTATCCGCATTGAGTGGAAAAACAGAGCCCGAAGCAAAGCGTAAAATCATCGGTGATTTATTTTGGAAAGTAAAAGAAGATGTGGCGGCAGAACTCCATTTGAATCCCGATGAGTGGATCATGGGTCAGGGTACCATTTATCCCGATACTATCGAAACGGGAGGCACTAAACACGCGGACACCATTAAAACTCATCATAACCGTGTGGATTTAGTTCAGCAGATGATCGCCGCGGGAAAGGTGATTGAGCCCATCGCACAGCTTTATAAAGATGAAGTTCGCACGCTTGGTGAAGAATTGGGTCTCCCTCGTCCGCTCGTTTGGCGTCAGCCCTTTCCTGGGCCGGGTTTAGGGGTGCGTATTCTATGCACTTCTCCTACGAGAGAAACATATGATTTTACGGCGCTCAATCAGTCCATTCAACAGTTTGTTCAGCAAAAATACAACGTCAGTGAGATCGAAATTTGCGTGTTGCCCATTCAGTCCGTTGGGGTTCAAGGAGATGAGCGCACTTACCGACATCCTGCGGTTTTGTTTACTCCGTTGCGTGACTGGGATCTTTTGGAGCGTATTTCAACCGGAATCACCAACCGTTTTTCCGAAGTGAACCGGGTTGTACTTAATATGGCTGGTAGTGCTTCGAAGGCCAGTGAAACTACCCTCCGGCGCAATGAGGGTCGGGGAACCGATGGGTTTACCAATGGGGCTACCAATTGGTATGTCCATCAGGCCGATGTTAATCGTAATCGGGTCGCCCTGCTTCAAAAAATTGATGATTTGGTGACTCAACACATGATTAAGGCTCCAGATGATTATGACATTTGGCAATTTCCTGTCGTCCTTGCTCCGGTGAGTATCAAGGTGGGTTGTGAATCGATTGTGCTTCGCCCCATTGTCTCCACCGAAGCCATGACAGCTAGTTTCGCGCGTATCGACTGGAATGTCATTGACGAAATGGCCACGGCGATTTTGGCTGAACCTCAGATCAGTCATCTTTTTTATGACCTCACCCATAAACCACCGGGAACGATTGAGTGGGAATAGTATTTTCTGAAACCTTTAAAAAAGCGGTTCAGTACCTGCCTACCGGCAGGCAGGCTCCCCAAATGTTTGTCTTTGTTCTTCGCTTTTTCGCTTAGCTTCGTTTCGCAAAGTCTATAGCTAAACCATAATAAAATGACACAATATCATCACTGCCTATTTTGAAGGAAATAGCGGGCAA
>PFOK01000012.1 GCA_002792495.1 Candidatus Peregrinibacteria bacterium CG_4_10_14_0_2_um_filter_43_11
CTTATTTACATCTGTAAATTTCACTTTTATTGCCTTGTATAAGAAAAAAATAATTTTACCCATCAGCAATGTTTTAAAATCAAATTGGTATCAAGTGTTCGTCGGTCGTTTTTTTGTGGGTGGATTGAGGGGTTCGTTTTTCAATTATGAAAAACGAACTGTCTTGAAAATTTGCTTAAATTAGCGTAATATGTCGTCACATTAATTATTTTTTGGTGCCTCAGCGGAATCCGAACAACATCGACGAGTTGGTAGAACGCTCAAAAAAGGGGGATACCCAAGCCTTTGCTTTGATTTACGATGAATTGGTTAAGCCGGTTTATCGCTACATTTACTACCGCGTGGATCAGCAAATCGCGGAAGACCTTACGGAAGAAGCTTTTTTGAAGGTATGGCAAAATTTGAGTCAATATAAAAAAGGCAAACATCCTTTTTCTTCATGGGTTTTTAGAATCGCTCACAATTTGATCTGTGATTATTATCGCAAAAACCGTTCTTCCGATGAAATGCATGAAAACATGGCTGATCCTATTGCATCGCGCGATCCCGCCTTTCAAGTCAATGTAAAATTCAATCAGATCAAATTACGAAAGGCGATTCAAAAATTACCCGAGAAATATCAGGAAGTGATTGTTTTAAAATACATTAATGATCTGAGCAATCAAGAGATCGCTGATGCAATCGGCAAGTCGGAAGGCGCGGTGCGCACCATTCAATTTCGGGCCTTGCAACAATTGCGTTCTTTACTTGGGTCCAAACGTGAAGATTTTTGAAACAAAAAGCCGTTTTTTACGTTATAAGTGGTGTCTGTCTTTCTGTCCAACATTGTCTAGAATTAGTTCTCAGTTAAAATTTTTATTTTAATGGGTGATCTCGAAAAACAGCTTCGGAGTTTAAAAAAAGTGGAACCCGGCACACGGTTTATGCGTCATGCTAAACACCGTTTATTGGAACGTATCGTTTTTGATACTCATGAACGGTGGTTTGTTACTTTATTAAAACGTTTGGGCGGCACGTTACCATCCTCTATTTTTGTGCAACAGGCTCGTGTTCGTTTGGTAGAGCGTATCAATACCCCCTCCCCGGTACTTCATGGGTTTTTGTTTTTAAAACGTTTAGCTGCCTCCACGCTGGTCATGACTTTGGCTGTTACTTCCACATTGTTTTATGTGGATGGGCGTCAGGTGGTCAATGCCTCCGAAGACACTTATTTGGAGGTGACTGCCGGCAATGTTCATATCAAACGTGCGGATCGTTTGATATGGGATGTGGTTGGTGTTTCCGCCGAACTTTCCGCGGGAGACCTTATCCGTGTGGATGAAGACGCTGCCGCTATTGTTCATTTTTTTGATGATACGGAGTTGCGCTTGGGTGGCAATGCCACTTTGCTCATTGGTCGCCTGGAATCCAGTCCCGCTTTCACGCGACAGGGCAATATCGAAGTTTCTCTTCATCAGGGGCAGGCTTGGGTACAAACGCTGAGTGTGGACGATCACTTTGCCGGTTTTACTCTTGTTACCCGCGATCTCATCGTCAATACCCTCAATAGTTCTTTTGATATTGCCACTTCATGGAATCAGCCGAGCGTGGTGCGCGCGTTTAAAAATAATGTCACTTTAAATACGTTGCATCCCGATTTGCGCGAGGTTATTAGTACCTTTCCTCTTCCCAACGATCGTGAGTTTAAAGCCATTCCTTCTTCTAAAAATATCAGTCTTATTACGGAGGCGGAGCGTGTTTCTTTGTGGGTGCAGGCCAATTTGGAACAAGATCATGGTCATTT
This sequence comes from Candidatus Peregrinibacteria bacterium CG_4_10_14_0_2_um_filter_43_11, assembly GCA_002792495.1. Classification (GTDB taxonomy): domain Bacteria; phylum Patescibacteriota; class Gracilibacteria; order UM-FILTER-43-11; family UM-FILTER-43-11; genus UM-FILTER-43-11. The sequence continues at coordinate 1,784 of PFOK01000012.1, forward strand.
AGCTTTGTTGCGCGCTCGTGAGTTTGAAAATGTGCACCGCGCTGTAGGCGTATTGCCGGGGCAGATGCTTTATCCCATCAAATTGGCCAAAGAACGTTTTCAGCTCGCCCTGAGCTTTGACGCGAACAGCCTGACTCAAACTCAGATCGATATCGCCAATAAGCGCTTGAACGAAGCCATTGTTCTTTTGGAAAAAGGGGATCAGAAAAAAGCGTGGGAGTCTTTAATGGCTTATCAAAATGTCACACGTGAGATTGCCAATAATCCCGGAACACGGGGTGAAATTTCCCAACAAATCATTGCCAGAAATCAAAGGACACTTGTCGCCTCTTTGTCTACCGATGTGCCGGTGCGTTTTGTGACCGAGGCACTCAATCAAACCAAAGAGCTTATTGCCGAGAATCCTTTGGAACGCGAGCAGGTTCGATTGGAAAATTCCGTAGAACGCTTGGCGCAGGTCACTGATTTGATTTCCGTGGGCGATCTTGTTACCGCGAAAGAGGCGTTGACCGAGCATCAGTTGGTCACTACCGATATTTTGGATCAAGCTGCCGGGATGGAAGATTCCGACGCGCAAAAAGCTGTTTTTGAGCACATACTCACATTGCGTCAGCAAGAGGCAAGTTTGATCGCGGAAATCATGACCACTCTTGAAGCACGTACCGGCTCTGATGTTGATTCCGATACTCAGTTGATGGGGATGGTTGCCGAAGCGGATCGTGCGGCAAAAACAGCCGTAAAAGACACCATCGCTTTCATTCGGCCATTGGCACCGGCGGTTGTTAAACAGGCTATCGCGGTGCCTATTGTGGATCAAAAAGTAAAAGATTTTGTGAGCAAAGTATTGATCTATAAAACCCTTCAAGGTCAAAAGAACCAGATCACGCGGTTGCTGCAAAGACAGGGAGCGGAAGCCCGCGACATTTCCTTTTTACGAAAGGTGCGTAACCAGTTGCCCGTTCGCGCGCAGAGTCTCATCAATAGCCGCATTCTGGAGCTACAAAGCCGGGAGCGTTTGGATAAACACAAAGCGACTAAACAGAAGATGGATCTTTCTAAAAGCCTGAGGGATTAAGCGGAAGGGAATATCCTTGCCTTGTTTTCACTTTCTTCAAGGAGTTTTTTCATTTCCCTATACCCAACCGCTGATCCAAGGTGGTCATTTGTTGCTTTTTCTTTAGCAGTTTTCCCTTTAAGCTCATTGAAAGCCAGCCTGTAACTCTCTTTAGCTTGAGTCGCCGATGTTTCTGCCGCGTTTCGGTCTGTTTCTAATAATGTTTCGGCGATGGTTCTTTCGACAAGGGCTAATCTCATCAGGCTTTCATATTTTTTATCTTTCCAAGCCGGATTGTCACATGTTGCTTTTATTTTTTCTCTCAGTTTGGGTAAAGCTTCCCGATTGGTTGCAATATATTTAGATTTTCCCGGAGATAGTCTAGTGTCTCGTAAAGCCTTAATAAAATATGTTAGTATGTGTTGTTGATTTATTGGTGGTGGGTTAGTGTCTCCACGTAAATAGGCTAACGCTCTGTGCATCAATAATGCCGGATGCATGGGAATTCCCAATTTATCGGCTTCGGTCTCGAGTATGTCCAATTGCTCCAATATGTTTTCATCTGCCGTTTTTCTTTCCGTATTCTTATTAACAACATTCATGGCAATGGCTACCCATTGATTAAGTGTGCCCCCATCCTTCATGAATTCCGCCTCTTTCGCTGTGTAAGCTTTTATGGCTAATGCTTTGGGGGTTTTTTGTGGAACGGATGGTGGAACGGATGGTGGAACGGATGGTGGAACGGATGGTGTAATAGGTTGTGGAACGGATGGTGGAACGGATGGTGGAACAGGAGCAGAAACAACGGGTGTGGCAATCGGTTTTGCGGCAACTGCGGTTCCCGCAGGATTGGCAAATGGGCGAATAATAGCGATGACATCTTTCGCTTCCACGTCACATGCTAAGGCAATTAATATAACGTTATTTACTGCAACCAATTGGTCTACATTACTTTTGTCTACTGAGTCTAATCCTGGCAATATACCTGCCACTTCTTCCAGGGCTTCTCTTAGCTCTTCAATGTTTTTTATAAATCTTGTTGCTATCACAGCATTCCGAAGAGCGTTATCAAAACTGTTTAAATCGTCGTCTGTTACTTTGACTGCCTCTTTTGCTTCCGGTTTAGCTACTTTTGGCGCAGGCTTTCCTACCGGTTTTCCGGGAGCCTCTCTTACTACCTTGGCAGCCAAAATAGCCACCACGTCGGCCGGTTCCACTTTACAGCTACTCGCGATGGCTTTTACCGCAGTA
>PFOK01000055.1 GCA_002792495.1 Candidatus Peregrinibacteria bacterium CG_4_10_14_0_2_um_filter_43_11
TTTGGCGTTTTCTGCCGCTTTTTCGGCAATGCTCTCCGCTTCCTCAATCGTTTCTCCCACGCCCACAAACGCGATGGCACGGGAGCCGGTCATGATTAAATCACCATTCACCTCATTTACAGCGGCATAATACAGGCTCGCTCCTTCCGGCAAAGCACCGACCTCAATGCGTTCTCCTTTTACGGGATTATCAGGATACCCTTCCGGAACGGCGTATTTGCACACCGTCGCTTTCCGGGCAAAACGCACGTCCACTTCATCCAATTTTCCGCGAATGATTCCAATACAAATATCTACCAAGTCCGTTTCAAGTAACGTGAGCGCGTTCATCGCTTCCGGGTCACCAAAACGGGCGTTGTACTCAATTAGGCGCACTCCATTTTTTACGGCAATAAAACCGCCATACATAATGCCCTTAAATTCTTCTCCGCATTCTTTTTTGAGAGCAACGGCAACCTGTACATTAATCTCATGCGCGACCTTCACATCTTCGTCCGTCAAAAAAGGGAGGTTATGCGGGTAATTATACGTTCCCATGCCACCGGTATTAGGGCCGGTATCGCCTTCGTACGCGCGTTTGTGGTCTTGAATCACCGGCATGTCCACCACATGCGTGCCATCCACAAAACTCATCAAACTGAATTCCTGACCGATCAGTTTTTCCTCAATCACCACGCGACCATCTTGCTCCAGTGCCTTTTTGGCGATTGCAACGCCTTCTTCAATCGTCGCGAAATGATCGCCCTGAACATGAACACCCTTTCCGCCATGCAGTCCATCCGCCTTGATTACAATTTCGCCGAGTGAATGCGCGTAGTCCGTCATGCCCTCATCATTTTCAAAAACTTTAAAGTGCGGATTGCCGGGAATCTCATATTTCGTTAAAAGCTCTCGTGTGAACGATTTAGAGCTCTCCAGTTGTCCCAATTGTTTGGTCGGTGCCACACAAGAAATGCCAATCCGCTTAAGCACGTCCACTGCGCCCAAGGCAATCGGATTTTCGGGGCCAACAATGGCAAAGTCCGGTTTGTATTCATTCACAAATTCCTGCAGTGCCTGCATGTCACTCATATTCCCAACGTGGTAAGTTTTCGCCAAATCACGAATGCCGGGGTTCACAGCGCCGGCGTACACCAAAAGGGAAGTGCATTTAGAAGAATCTGTCAGTTTTTTGGCAAGAATGTGCTCACGAGCACCATTGCCGATTAATAAAATTTTCATATCTTTTTTATTAAGCACTGTCAAATCAATTTCATCTGATCCGATTGTTGTGCGCCCATTCCTCCGCAGGAACGGAGGTTGTCCGCCTGAGCCAAAACGTCTTCGTCAATGTCGCCCGTCACATATTTTCCATCCATACAGGCACCGCAGGGGGTCATTTTTTTGTTATAGGGAACCACACAATCTCTCAAATCCTCCATAGTCTGATAAATCAATCCGTCCACATTTATCTTTTCCCGGATTTGCTCAACCGTGAGCTGATTGGCGATAAAACTTTCCCGTTCGGGCATGTCGATGCCGTACAAGCAAGGATTTCGTAGTTCCGGTGCCGCTGATGCGAAATAGATTTTTTTAGCCCCTGTTTTTCGTAGCATTTTCACGATTTTTTCCGAAGTATTGCCACGAACGATCGAATCGTCCACCAAAAGCACGTTTCGCCCTTTGATTTCATATTCAATCGGGTTCAGTTTGTAATGGATCGATTTTTGTCGTATGGCTTGACCCGGCATGATAAACGTTCGGCCGATGTAGCGATTTTTAACCAACCCTTCACGATATTTTATTTTCAAAACATCCGAAACCCCAACCGCCGCCGGTCGACTGGAATCGGGAACCGGAATCACAACATCTATGTCCCAATTGAGTTTTTTGATCCGTTTTCCCAGCTTCTTACCCATACGCAAGCGCGCGTTATAGACCGAAATTTTATCAATCACGGAATCCGGACGAGCCAAATACACGTATTCAAAAATACAGGGCGAATAAGAACGTTTCATCACGATTTTACTATGCAGTTCATGTTCGACATCGATATGAATAAACTCGCCGGGAGCAAGATCGCGCAATACTTCAAATCCTAAAATATCCAAAGCGATCTTTTCAGAGGCAATAATGTATTCATCTTTCATTCCGCCGCGACGAATCCCGATAATCCCGGGGCGAATGGCATGAGGATCACGGAAGGCAATCATGCCATGACCGGCAATGATCCCTACAACGGTATAGGCACCTTTTGCTCTTTCAAAAACACTCTTTGCGGCCTTGCACATGTTTTCGAAGGTCAACTTGTTCTTGATTTTTTGCTTGAGCAAAGCACTGCGAAAAAGATTTAAAATCACTTCCACATCACAGCTGGATCCCACCAGGCAGTGATCGTTTTTGAACAAGTCTTCTTTGAGTTCCCAGCTATTAAACACATTCCCATTGTGAGCCATGGCAATGCCAAAGGGACTATGGCTAATAAAGGGTTGAGCATCCTCTATCCCGTAGCCGCCAATGGTGGGGTACCGCACATGACCGATGCCCATTTGCCCCTTTAAGCGAACCATGTTTCCTTCGTGGAAAATGTCACGGACAAGCCCCATTCCTTTTTTAAGATGGAATGTATGACTATCATAACTACAAATTCCGGCGGCGTCTTGGCCGCGATGTTGGAGGGCAATCAGGCTGTCATACACCTGTGGTGCCACATCTTCATTGCCGTAAATGCCGACAAAACCACACATAAGCAAAATTTTATGAAATAAAATTCTTAATTCTCAATTCTTAATTTTAAATTTTAAAACTTGTTTTGATTTACCTAGAAATAAAAATTAAAAATTCTAAATTTAAAATTTATCCGTCATTGGCAGATTTCTGTCGTTCGGTCGCCCTCACCGTATTCAAAATCAACGCCGCAACAGTCATAGGCCCCACGCCACCGGGAACCGGACTAATATAGCTCGCCTTTTTGCTCACCTCTTCAAAATCCACGTCACCACAAAGTGTACCGTCCTCCCGTCTATTGATTCCTACATCCGCAATCACCACGCCTTCTTTTACCATATCCGTCGTGATCAAGTTAATTTTACCGACAGCCACGATCAAAATGTCCGCGCACCTGGTGTGTTCCGCCAAGTCTTTTGTATAAATATGGCACGTGGTTACGGTCGCATTTCTATTGAGCATCATGGTACTGATTGGTTTGCCCACATGATTGCTGTGCCCTACAACCACCACTTCCTGCCCCTGAATGGGAATGTCGTAATGATCCAAAAGTTTTACAATTCCAAGCGGTGTCGCTGGCGGCAAATCCTCAAACTCGGGGCTCAAAAACATCTTGCCCAAGTTGTACGCGTGGAATCCATCCACATCCTTTTTGGGGTCAATCGCCCGAATCACCTGAGGCACTTCGATATGATCGGGGAGCGGAAGCTGGACAATAAATCCATTCACCTCTTCATCCGCATTGAGTTCATCAATTTTTTTAAGCAGTTCCTCTTGAGTCATGGTATCCGGGTATCTGAATTCCCGGTATTCCACTCCTGCACGTTCACATGCTGTTTTTTTATTTTTCACATAACTCAAAGAGGCCGGATTTTCACCCACCAAAATCACGCCGAGTACCGGTTTTAATTGTTCAGCCCTTTCCCGAATGTCATCCATGAGCTGATCTGCCAGTGATTTACCGTCGAGCAACTTCATACTTTATTGATCCCATAAAAAATAAAAATCGCCCCCAATGAGCGAGGCAAGAAAAGTATAGCAATAAAAAATCGGGATAGCAAAAATGGACTTTGAATTTTTTTCACCTCCCTCGTCATTCCGTGCCCCGACACGGAATTTTACACTCCCCCTCGTCATTCCGCACACCGATGCGGAATCTCACCCCCCCCTCGTCATTCCGTGCCCCGACACGGAATCCCCCTAATCTCCATCACGTAAGACACTAGTGTCCCAAGAAAGTTAGAAGAGTTGGAGTTG
>PFOK01000056.1 GCA_002792495.1 Candidatus Peregrinibacteria bacterium CG_4_10_14_0_2_um_filter_43_11
TAGTAGTTAATAGTTAGTAGTTAATTGTTAATTCTCTGTAGCACTGTAGCACTGTAGCACTGAAAATGAACATCCAACCCAACCAAATCATCATCTTCCTCATTGCGGCTATTCCTGCCATTATTTGGATGTATCTCTTTCTCCGCAAACACAATACCAATAAATGGTTGGCGCTTTTTACATTTTTAGGGGGCATGCTGGCGGCAAAACTCATCATCGTTTATCAAGGGTATTGGGATGAAACCGTCAATCTGGTTTTTTTCAAAGTCAGTTTAGTCGATTTCCGCAGTAATATCGAAGCGATGGTTGTCAATGCCGCTCTGGCAACCTTTGTGGTTTTTCTTGGAGTCGGAGCAATGGAGGAGTTTCTGAAATTCTGGATCATGCGATTCATCAATCAGCGTTTTTTCAAATCCATCGACGATGTGATTGAGCTCGCGATTGTCGCCGCCCTCGGTTTCGCGTTTTTTGAGAACATTCTCTATTTTATCAGTCAATGGGGGAACCTCAGTACCGGGAACTTCATGGTGTTTGCCCTTTTCCGCACCACCATAGTCACCATGGTGCATTTGCTGTGTTCCGGCGTGCTCGGTTATTATTACGGCATGGCCTTTTTTGCTTCCCCAATGCTCAAAATTCAGCAGATGAAACAGAAGCGACATCCCATTCTTCACTTTTTAAAACGCGTACTGCACCTGAAAAAATCCCACATATACCACGACGAAATGATGTTGATCGGCCTTGTCTCCGCCATGGTTTTGCACGCGATTTATGATTTTGTCCTTTCCATCAATCTCACTTTTTTCGGTTTTCCACTTTACCTGCCCATCGTGCTCCTTTATTTCTTTGGCGGTTATGCGTATTTGAGCCGTTTGTTTAGAAAAAAAGACCTCAACCTCAAGCTGGGTTTGATCGGCACGCACATCATGCCGAAAGAGGATTTTGTGAAATTGCTGAACGAAATTCAGGAGATAAAAGAAAAAATGAAAGAGGAGATTGGGAATTAACCTAATGACACTAAAGCACGTCATTCACGAATGACTCTACTAAAAAATAACCAAAACCCAAATTTTAGATATTTAAATTATGTTATCTGCATTAGATCTACTATTCATTGCCTCCTATTTCATACTCATTTTAATCGTCGGTTTGTGTTTCGCCCGAAAGGAGACAAAAGAAGACTATCTGATTGGAGGGAGAAAACTAAAAACCCTTTCTTCCGCGTTCACCATTACGGCCAGTAAAGTGGGTGGAGGATTATTACTCACCTACACCGCATTGGTCTACGTTTATGGCCTTGCGGCACTGTGGTTTTTTATGGGCATTGTATTTGGCTACGTTATTTTTTATTTTTTCGCGAAGAAATTAAAAAAACTGTCGGATCAAAAAAAATATTACACACTGCCCGATTTTTTCTTCGACCAATATGGAAAGTTAGCCGGATACATTGCCGCGATCATTGTGTTTGTAACGATGTTCGGTTGGGTGATTGTTAATTTCATCGGGGGCGCCAAAATATTGGAAAATTTCACAACAATCAGTTTCGAAACATCAACTGCCCTGGTCGGAATGGTCATATTGGCTTACCTTTTGGTAGGCGGATTTAAAGCGGTTGTAAAAACGGACAGTATTCAATTGTTCGGAATCCTCATTTTATTCATACTCATGGTTTACCTCTTGGTATCAAATCCAACGGTGCTACACAATGCCGATTTTAATCTCTTTTCCATATCCATCGGCAGTATCATTTCCTTTTTTCTGGCAGGCGTCTTGTTCCCCATGGCATCCGCGGAATTGTGGCAACGGGTTTATGCGGTCAAAGATGAGCAAACATTAAAAAAAAGCCTGATCACCGCTTCCGCATTATACGTGACCATTGGGGTTTTTCTTTTATTCATCGGCTTGGTGATCCGAAATTCTTTCATCGGGATCGATCCGGATAATTCCCTCATTTTAGGGTTGAGCCGATTGCTTCCTTCCGGATTTTCCGGATTGGCGATTGTGGTTTTTTATTCGGCGATCATGTCTTCTGCGGATACATTTTTATTCACCGCGAATGCGACCTTTAACTCAGGACATTCTACTCAGATCAAATAAGATATCTCTAAAAACCACTCGGTTTTTTATAGCTGTGTTGGCGGTTACTGCCGTTTTACTGGCCATCATTCTCCGCGATGCCATCGACACAACATCGATATTCGCTTCGCTCATGATGTCGCTTGGGTTCGTTGTACTCGTGATTTGGATATTCCCTAAATTAAACAAATGGAGCATCCAGCTGGGGCTTGCTTTGAGTTTTTTTGGAGTCATCCTGTTTATCGCTACTAAAGGAATCCAGGCCACCATGATCGGTGTGAGCTTTTTATTGAGTATCATCGGAGTCATTTTGGGCATTGTCTTAAATCGTTTTTATTTTAGAAATAAACACTAAAACCATGCTTGAAACCTCTTACGTTATCGGCTACATCGTCCTGGTACTCATCATCGGCTATGTGAGTGGACGAAAACAAACCGGAGACAACTTCATGATCGCCAATCGAAAACTCGGCCTTTCCGAATTTGTTGCCACGGTGGTTGCCTCCTCCATTGGCGGAGGATTTCTTGTTGCCTATACGGCTTATATTTACGAATTTGGCATAGGCACTTTATCGGCTATCTTCGGTTATGCCATCGGGTTTGTTTTATTCGGATTGGTGGCAAAAAGAATTCGTAAGACCGCTCACCAAAATAACTTCCATACATTAGCCGATTATTTTAATTTTCATTCCACCAAAAAGGTCAGCCATTTCATTGCCGTGATGATCGGAATTACCTTCACGTTTTGGCTAATCACCCAATTCATCGCGGGAACCCAAATCCTTTCGGCGATCAGCGGATATTCATACGAACTTTCTCTTTTGATCAGCGCTTCAGTCGTTCTTGTCTATCTTATTCTGGGCGGATTCCAATCCGTTGTACGAACGGATGTTTTTCAATATCTCGTTCTCCTATTCCTTATATTCCTCATCGGGTTCATCATGGTCCATACGGCGTACGTTCCTCTAATCGAGTTTACCAAAGATGAAACAAGCCCCTCACTCATCATTTATTTCCCCACTCACCGTTTGGCATTCGGTTGATATTTGGCAACGGGTTTATGCGGCAAAAAGTGATCGAGTCGTCATGTGGGGGATGATCCTTTCGGGGTTATTTGTTTTGGTCATCGGCTTTGGCATTACTTTGGTCGCTTATTCCGTTCGCGTTGCTCTTCCCGGAATTGATCCTTCTCACGCCTTCATTTATGGAATGCAGAATTTACTCAGCCCCGGTGTCTTAGGCCTTGGGATCATTCTCGTCTTTGCCGCCATCATGTCTTCTATCGACAGCATTGCATTTGTACTGGGAAGCAGTTTCGCAAAAGATGGAATAACCTGCCTCAAAAAAAGACAGTTGACCTCCGATGAATTGCGTTATTTTACCCGAATAGGAATTGTGTTAGTCATCCTTCTCTCTGCGTTATCCGCTTACTTTTTGCGTAGTGTGATCGATGCGACACTGATTTTGGCGGGCTTTGGGATGGCGCTCACGCCGGCTATTTTAGGCACCTTTAAATGGAAGCTAAAACCCAACGCGATCATCATCAGTGTTTCCGCCGGTTTTGTGTACGCCATCGCCTGGATCATCGCCGGGGTCATCCTGCCGGAAACAATGATCAGTACGGTTTTGGTGAGTGCAGCAGTGCTGGTCGTATTTCAGAAATCTTTACGTTAACTCAAATTAAATCCCATTTTACTACCTTTTTTGCATAAAGATGGTTCACTTAATTTCTCAATGGTGCGCCAAATTTTTTTAAATTCCTGATCATCTTTCTGGGATTTTTTGAGAATAAACTTCTTCAATTCACCCATTTCTTTTGTTATAGCTAAATCAAAATAAAATGACACAATATCATCACTGCCTATTTTGAAGGA
>PFOK01000024.1 GCA_002792495.1 Candidatus Peregrinibacteria bacterium CG_4_10_14_0_2_um_filter_43_11
GAGATTTAAACGTTTTTTTGGTATAATAATACGATTGAACAATTAATCCATTAAAAATGGATATGCCAAAAGATTATGAAACAAACAATCGAAATCAAAATACCTGCTGACCTCAGCCTTTCTTCTACCGTACGCAACATGGCGGTAACTGTTTTTACAAGCGCCGGTTTTTCGAAAGAATGGTGCAACCGTCTAAAATTAGTGGTCGATGAACTTTTTATGAACGCGGTTCAGTACGGTTCAACTTACGGAGTGAGCGTGGTTCAGATTTCTTTTGCTTTCGACGCTAAAACATTTGAATGTTGTGTGGAGGATGATGGCACCGGCACAATAAAGGTTAGCCCAAAAGCATTAAAAGAAATGTTATTGGATGAAAAAATTACCCCCAACCCGACTCAAACTTCCGGACGCGGACTTTCGGTGATTGCCCATTTATGGACGGATCATATCGACATCAAAAAAAGCGCTCTTGGAGGAATCATGATCACTTTTGTGAAAACGATTGAATCCCAAGATCCTCCGACTCCCGTACCTCATACTCCTCTTAACGCTCTCGTCAACTTAGAAAGAAAGAAGGAGCCGACAACTCCGCCATTGGCCTCGCCTTCAAAGCCCTCGTTATCTCCGCCCGTGACTACCGTTAAGCTCAATGGTGAAATAGACGCAGAAACTATGGATGCCACCATCCATACAATGGAAGATCATATACATCAATTGTCTTCCGGTAGCACGCTTGTCCTCGATTTTAAAAATGTCGATTATATCAACAGTACTTTTATTGGCTATCTGGCGGCCTGGCACAACGAAATAATCAGCAAATCCGTCCATCTTCAAATCAAGAACGTCAATGTTGCTGTGCGGGATGTACTTGATTTGGTTGGTCTAAGTAACGTTTTGGATGTTCAGTAATTTCAATTTTTATGTCCGATTCCCCTCTCATCACCACAGAAGTTTTAAACGACCACACGGTGATCGCACGTCCTGTGGGAGAAATCGACGCTTCCAATTTGCCTGAAATGGAAAATATTCTCATGCCACTGATTCAAAACACGGCACTGATAGATTTTGTTTTGGATTGTGAGAACCTTACATTTATCGACAGTAAGGTGGTAGGATATATGGCCTATCTCCATACCACCTTAGCCCGTAAAAATCGTCGATTATTGCTTGTTGCGGCAAATGAATCGGTCAGTGATATTTTCTCTCTTGTCGGACTGACCGAAATCATTCCTTATTTCGATTCCACCGATTTAGCACTCAATTCTTTAAAAACCATCTCAGCATGAATTTGATTCGTCGAAGTTTGACCAATAAAGCTCTGTTTTTGTTTTCAGTTTTAGTTCTGATTGTTCTGATGATCGGCGTTTTTCTGAAGCGAAGGGAAATCGAAATGATTTCAGTGAATATCTTTTTGATCACGGCGATCGGACTGATGGTTCTCATTTTATTATTATTCGCCACCGATGTTATCCTCCCTTTAAATCGGGTCACCAAAGAAATCCGGCATCTTTTAACGGGAAAAAACTACCAGCGTGTGGAGCCATCGACGATTGATGAAGTGGGAATCATGACCCATTTTTTCAATGAGATCACGAAAGACCTTGAAAAAATTTCTTACGACATCAAAGAGCGTCGTCGTATGTCTTCGGAACTCGATATTGCCGCTCAGATTCAAAAAGACGTCTTGCCCAAGGAGGCACCGGAAGCACCGGGATTGGACATCGTCGCCAAAACACGAACTGCTTCGGAGGTGGGTGGTGATATTTTTGATTTTCTGTCTTCTGCTGACAACAGCCAAATTTTTATTTACATCGGCGATGTCACCGGACATGGCGTGCCCGCCGGTCTGGTGATGATGATGGTGGAAACCTTGATAACCGCGATCGTCTCTCAGGGGGTTTTAAATGGCAAAGACTTGATGCTCAACACCAACGCGCTTCTCACTCCTCGCATCAGTAGTCGGCTGTTCATGACCGCGGTGATGTTGCGTTGGGATAAGGTTCAACAAAAAATGTATTATACCGGCGCGGGTCATGAACACATTTTAATTTATCGCGCAAAAACCGAAATCGTCGAAATGATTCGTTCCGGTGGTATCGCATTGGGAATGATTCCCGATTCTGCCAAAATCACGGAAGAAAAAGAAATTCCGCTTGAAATAGGAGATGCGATTGTTCTGTATACAGACGGAATTACAGAGGCAAGGAATCAAACCGATGAAATGTATGGAGTGGAACGGCTTCAGGAGGCATTGAAGAAAAACGGCTACCAACCTTCCGCGGAAGGTATTTTTAACCATCTCACCACGGATTTTTCTCAGTTTGTGGGCGAATACGTACAAGTGGATGACATCACCATGATCGTGATCAAAAATAGCGGCCAACAAGTCGACACCTCGCCCGTAAAATTAACCATTAGCGGGCAAAAACCAACACAAAGCGCTGTGTGGAATTGGGAAGAATAACTGGATCAGTTGTCATTAGATCAAAGATCACGAGATCAGGTGCCAATGGGCACTGATCCAGTGATTTCATGAATACTGATCCATTATTGTCTTCAAGGTTTTTTGAGCGCATCTTTCCCAGCTATATCGTTCTAAAATAGCATCGTAATTCCAAGATCGATCCGGCTGACTGAGGACTGTTTTTAGATGTGAAACCAGCCCCTCAACGTCATCCGCTTCAAAAAACAAGGCGCAGTTTCCGGCGATTTCACGCGAGGTCGACAGATTGGAAGCAATGATGGGGACGCGCGCTTCCATTGCTTCCAAAAGGGGAAAACCAAAACCCTCGTATAGCGACGGAAATACAAATACCAAAGCGTTTTTAAGAAGAGCGGCCTTAGTCGCGTCTTCAATGTATCCCGTAAAAATAATATTCGGATTTTCCTGAGCCTGCTTCATTATTTCATCCCCCCCCACTCCCACTTTCCCCGCGAAAACGAGTTTGAGTTCCGGATACTGTGCTTCTATTTTTTTAAAAGCTTTGACGAGTACTATCCCGTTTTTCTTCGTCTCAATTCGCCCGACAAACAGAAGATATTTTTTCGGTTTTAAACCGTAATGCTTTAAAATCCCTTCACTTTGCTCCGGATTTGTTTGACTCAATGGAATGTGCCCATGAGGAATCACCACTATTTTTTCGGAATTCGCCGCATACAATGCGATCAGATCCTCTTTTGTGAGCCCGGAAGGGGTGATGATCATTGTCGCGTGTTTTACCGCGAATCGGGTTCCCCAGTCCAAATACCAACGTGACAATCGCGAATAACTTTCCGGAAAATGCCGAAACGCCACATCATGAATGGTAATAATAGTATTTTTTGGAAAAATAAGCGGCATGAAATGGGAAGGAATGAATAGAGTTTGTATTTTTCGGTTCCACAATACTTCCCAACTCAGGCGCACCTGCGTCCACAGTCGCCTAAACGGCAGTATCAACTGTCCTACTGATAACGGCAATGGCCGAGGGCTGACAAGGACTATCTCTTCACGTAACAATGGTATAAGCGCGTTGATCAAATAATAGGAGTAGTTCTCTACTCCCGTTCGTTTATAGGTATTATTGTAACGGCTGGCGTCGATGAATATTTGATTTTTCATGTGGCCATTATACACCGATCTCTATTGTCCGAATAACCTGAGCCTAATAAGATCATTCTTAAAACTTAAAAGCCGAATTTTTTCACTTAAAACATTCAAGTCGCTTTAAGATAAAAAGGACGCAGTAGATAAAAATAAACGGTTACCGTAATTCTCTGCCAAACTTCGGTTTTCCTTGTTGTTTTAGTATATTAAACA
>PFOK01000022.1 GCA_002792495.1 Candidatus Peregrinibacteria bacterium CG_4_10_14_0_2_um_filter_43_11
AAAATTCCTCAGGCTCAAAAACCTAGGTCAGAATCTGGATTCGTTCATTACCTTCATGCGGTGTTCTCTAAAACCTCTCGTCACCCGTCCGAGAGACCCGCCGGGCCAGTTCAGCCTCTTCTCAAGACGGCAACTGGTAAAACTGGGGTCTATTTAGAAAAAAACTATTGACAAAAAATTGTATTAATAGTAGAGTAGCCTCCATTACTAATTTTTAACTCTAAAAGAAATGTCTACATTTAAAATTGTTTTAGTGAGTTTGGCAGTCGCGTTGGCTTTGCCTTTCATTGCCTTTGCCGCGGAACCTACCCCTACAACCGGAACCGTTGTTATCCAGGTTATGGATCAGGACAGTAAACCTATTGGTGGTTACTGGTTCTTCCGTCAGGGAGGTGAACAAGGTGCTATTGTTCGCAACGGAACCACAGGAGAAACCTTTCAACGTGAATGGGGTATTTATTACCTTCAGGGTCAGAATAAAAAAGGATACGAAAGTTTTGAACTGACCAATGCCAACCCTCAGGAAGTGGTAGTTGGAGAGACCACTACTTATACTTTGGTTTACTACAAAGACGGTTACGCCGCCGCTCAGGTGGCCGCAGCCGAAGCCGCCGCTCAAACGGAAGCCGCTACTCCTGTAGTCACTCCTGCTGTTGTTCAACCTGAACCGGTTGTTGTAAAGCCCATAACCCAACCCGGAATAACCGGTGATCCTGCGGATAGCGTAGCCCCTGTTACCGCCGAACCCGTTGTTGTAGAAAAACCCGCTGCTCCAGTTGCAGAACCTGTTACTATTCAGGAACCAGAATCTCTGAGTTTGATTAGCGATCTATTAAGCGACCTTTCCAAGCCGGTTGAAACTACTCCTGCTGTTGCCGAAACCGTTACGGAAGCTCAGCCTGTTAAATTGGCTGTTACCGGTCCTGAAGGAATTCTTGGCGCTTTGATGGTATTGAGCGGACTTGGTAGTTTGACTGTCGTACGTCGCCGTAAGTAATCGTTATAAAATATTTTGTTAAAAAGAGCCGCAACATTTGCGGCTCTTTTTTTGTTTTCTAAATTCATTCCCCGATTCTATTTTTTCCCTCTAAGAAGAGAAACCTGCTCATCCTGAATCATAATTGTTTTTAGTGTTCGGAATTCTATTACCACTCTCTTCTGTTTGCCCGACGATTTGCGTCCCTTTTTTTCTCCTCCAGTGCTCTTTCATCGAACACGGCGTGAACAAAACGAAGCCCTAAAGCCTCCCCTCTTCCGCCAACGAGGCAATTAGCGTAAGCCTGAAGCCGCTCTGAGGTTCCCGCAAGAACGCGTACGCGCGCCGGTTTAATGCTTTCTACCGTCAATCCTTCTGCCTCATCCCCAGGGAATTGGCTTGCCAATGCCCCAGGCTTTTGTGCGTAAAATAGATAATTCTTTTCTTTCAAAAAAAATTTACTTTTTTACAAAAAGGATGTAGAATTTTCAAAAATTATAGATTCTGAACTATTAACTTCTTTTTTATGAAAGACATTCCTTTTTATTTTACGTTCGATGACGTTTTGCTGGTACCCCAATATTCCGAAGTGTTGCCTAAAAATACCTCGGTCAAAACCATGCTTACCCGAAAGATCGCTTTGAATATCCCTCTAGTAAGCGCGGCGATGGACACCGTTACCGAGCATGAATTGGCCATAAAAATGGCGCTTTGCGGAGGGATTGGAATCATTCATAAAAACATGACGCCTGATGAGCAGGCGGAGGAAGTGCGGAAAGTGAAGCGTTTTGAGAACGGGTTTATTAAGGACCCCATTTGTGCCAAGCCGGATGATTTGATCGAGACACTTTATCAGATTCGTGAAAAACATGGCTACAAAGCGATTCCCGTGACGAACGATGGCAAATCGAACGGCAAATTGATGGGGCTCATCACGGCGAACGATTATTTTTATCATAAACACGCCAAGCAGAAAATAAAAACCCGCATGACTAAGGCAAAAAATTTGCTGATCGCCTATGAAGGAATCACTCTTAGTGAAGCGAATGATATTTTGGAAGAATCCAAACACAGCAAATTGCTTTTGGTGGACAATGAAAAAAGTTTTCATCTGAAAGCCTTGGTTACCCGAAGAGATATAGAAAAGAATAAATTGTACCCCGATGCCTGTAAAGATTCCGAAAAACGACTGCGCGTTGGGGCCGCGGTTGGCCCTGCCGCCAATATGGAAGAGCGGGTTCAAAAATTGGTCGAAGCCGGCGTGGATGTGTTGGTTGTCGATACCGCTCACGGTCACTCAAAGGGGGTGATGGATACGGTTAAACATGTTAAAAAACACTATAAAAAAATTGAAGTGATTGCCGGAAATGTTGCCACAAAACAAGCGGTTCAAGATCTAGTGAAAGCCGGAGCGGATGCAGTGAAGGTCGGGATTGGTCCGGGATCTATTTGTACCACGCGCATTGTGACCGGCGTCGGTGTTCCTCAGCTTTCCGCCATCATGGCTTGCGCGGAAGAAGCTAAAAAATGTGGTGTTCCACTCATCGCAGATGGAGGCATAAAGTATTCGGGGGATGTGGCCAAGGCAATTGCCGCAGGGGCAGACGTGGTAATGATCGGCAGTATTTTTGCGGGGACAAAAGAAAGCCCCGGAGAACTGATCTACCGTGAAGGAAAAACATTTAAATCGTACCGTGGCATGGGCTCCATGGGCGCCATGAGCGCGGGCGGGCGGGAGCGTTACGGACAAGCGGATGTGAAAGATGAAACCAAGTTCGTTCCGGAAGGCATTGAGGGGCAAATTGTGTACAAAGGCCCTGTTTCTCACGAAATCTTTCAGCTGGTTGGCGGGCTTCGTTCCAGCATGGGGTATTGTGGCAGTAAGGATATCGCGACCTTTCAGAAAAAATCCGAATTTGTCCGCATCACTTCGGCCAGCCTGAGGGAGAGTCACCCGCACGACGTTCAGGTTATTAAAGACGCACCGAATTACAAGAGTTAAATTCCTATTGGTATGCCAATAGGTTTACCAATTGGGTCATATAACGCTCGGGAATGCGAAATTCATAAAAACGACCAACCCGAATAACACAATGCATCCGGCCACGATAAGAATGGACCATGGATGGGTGTTTTCCCCTTCTCCGTTCAGCTCCAAATACAACGTGCTCCCTCCATACAATAGAGCGATGAGCGCGAAAGGGGTGTCTAACATCCGCATGAGGGTGATGGCGCTGTTTGCCATGATGTCGTTCCGAAAAGCCAACGCCGCAATAACGTAGGTAAAAGCGAGAATAAAAAAATAAATCGCGCTGACGCTGTGGATGGATTTGATTTGATTCATTCTGTTTTTATAAACCGCTATTCATTGTAACCGATTTATAAAAAATTTAAAAATCGAAACGCTTCGACTATTCAAAAACCTAAACTTTGGTTAGAATGTTAACTGAATCTTCTACAGAAGTTCGGAATTTAACTGTCTGATTTAAAATGCAACTTACCAAAGCCGAAGTAAAACACATCGCCACATTGGCCAGATTGGCGCTTTCCGATGCGGAGGTGGATAAATTCAGCAAGCAACTTTCGGATTTTTTGAGCCATGCCAAAGCGCTTGATGAAGTGAATACCGACGGCGTGGAACCCATCGCACAGATAACCGGGCTCACAAATGTTATTTTTCCCGATGACGTAAAGGATTGTGATGTTTCGGAAGCTTTGTTGGAACAATCCCCTCAATCGATTCAGGATAATATGATTAAGGTGAAAAATATATTTTAATACAAGCAGCGTGCAGTGCGACAGTAGTTA
>PFOK01000076.1 GCA_002792495.1 Candidatus Peregrinibacteria bacterium CG_4_10_14_0_2_um_filter_43_11
CCTTAGTAGGGCAAACCTCTCTGACCTTTAAAATACTTCATTTCATTTTCGTATTTTTCAGGCCAGCGTCTTCCGTTTCATGTAAACCTTCCACTTCAGAACGGTTTGTTCGCATCTTGTTGGGGTTTGTGAGCGGTGTACGCAACAGATCGCCTTATATCATCGTCTTCCACTGCCACAAACCCCAGACCTGCCTTTGCCGTAGCGGCTTCGCGCAGGCAGGCCCCATTGCCTTGTTTTTTTGCGGTGCATTCAAATGGGTTGAAGCTATTTTGAGGAACACGTCTCTGTAGTGGTTCTGTTATGTCTCCAATCTTTCATCGATAAAAGGTCAGGGGGTTTGGGGGTGAATGAGCCTCCCGATAAAGAATTAAAGTACAACGATGATTAGGCTTCATGAACCCCCAAGAGTTTTGTGCAACTTTTGCGGTCAAAAGTGGCGAAAAAAAGACTTCCCAAAATAGCATCTGTGAACATTGATAACGTGCAGAATGGAAGAAGCATTCAATCTAACTTTGATGGGAGTCCCGTATAATGGTTATTCTGCGGAATTAACTCAAGTTCACCTTTTTCTATCTCTGTTTTTGTCATATCTTTGTTTTTATGATCAGTTGTTTTTGTTTTGTTTTAGCCAAAAATAGGAGTTCATCCTTTTTTATCGTGTCAAGTTTGTATGGACAATGCGTTTTTTTCTTTTTCCATCTCTCTTATTTTTTGGAAAAGGCTTATGAGATTCATTATCGTTTTTTTGGACGAACTTGACATTCACTTTTTATTAAAAACGTAAGCAATTTTTGATCACCATAATTTTAGTTAACGTCAAGCTTAAGCCCATTGCAAAAATGATCAAAATTTGCTATAATGAAAGGATTTAAAAAACCCGAAACCAAAACAAAATGAAAAAATTAAGTCTTATTTTTGTCACACTAGCTCTGTTCGCGCTTAGCTTAACCTTTGCTTTTTACGCCGGGAATATAGCCGGAGCGGGCCTTGATGTTGTGGATGGACAACTTGCTTCTTCCGCTTTGTCGCCGTTGGTTTACGTTGGGTTTAAAGCCACGCTGGCCAATGCGTTTGTTTTTGTTTTTGGCGCTTTGACGCGTGTGGTTGGAGGGCATTTCTTTTTCGCGATTATTCTTTTTTCGTTCCTGGTTGAGCTTTTATTGCTTTACCCCGGCGTTCGTATCCAGCTCAAGCAAAAGAAGATTCATCTGTTTCACAGGCATTTGGTCGATCGTTTTAAATATGGTGAATTGACCGCCGATCAAACTCAGGAAGAGCTCGAAAAACTTTACGCGGTCAATGAAAAAATCCATTCACACGGGGCTTTGTTTGTTGCCATTCAGGTCGTGTTTTTTCTGATCACTTTTTGGGGACTGCACCTGATGGTGAGTGTTCCCGGGCTTTTGAACGGTTCATGGAGCGTTCTCAACTTCAGCTTGCTTGCTCCACCCGCCCACTTCAGTTTGCCTTTGACGGTTGGATTGCTTTATTTTTTTCACGCTTTGGTGAAAATTTATGCCAAAGAACGTGAAGATTACATTAGCCCCACCCAAACTTTCGTGGCTCTTGCCCTTGCCCTTTTAGGTGCTGTTTTGATGTATTTTGTGACCATCAATTTTGCTTTGGCCATCGGTCTTTATCTTGCTTCTCTCATCGCTTTTTCCACTGTTCGTTACCTTGTGGTGGAACAGCACGCGAAAGCTTGGGGAAAACTCGCGCAGAAAGAATTGATTGAAATGCTGCGCGCGGCCGTTCCTTACCGGGATCGTTTTGAATATATTTCTCATCGCTGGAATCATCTTCCTGTAGTTCGTTACATCAACTTCCATTTGCTGGAAGAAGCGCTTTCGATGACGCTCGGCTTAATACTCGCTTTAAACTTTTTCGGTGTTTTTAGAACCGATGCTCAGGAATTTACGGCCAACTTCCACGCGGGTGTTCCGATGGCGATGGCGACGGATGAACCCATTACAAACTATGTGAAATGGAACGGTATAAATTCTATTAATTGTCCACAGGATAACGGGCTTAAAGCCGGTGATCAGAATTTCTTTCTTATGTTGGGCAGTTTTAGCTCCAAGGTCTGGGAATGGTATGTGAACGATTCTTTAGAGCTAACGCAAGACACCGCTATTTTGAATCCTGTTTTAAAAGCAGGATCTAATCAGCTCGATGTCACATTAACCGCATCCGATGGTAAGGTCTACTCCGATACTTGTACTTTTACTGTTGTTGATAGTTCTCCTGATACACAATCAGCACCTCCGGAGAGTCAGATAGGTACATTGGGAGGGTTGACACTTGCGTTGCTCTGGCCTGTGACTTTTGAACAAATGGGAGGTACTCCTGTTGTTCCAGACCCTTCCTATTATTTTGACATGACTCAATTGCGTTCCTGTTCTTCACAATCAGACAATTTACCCCTTTGTGCTGATGTGGAATCTATTTCTTCTTCCGATTCCGGAAATTCGAGTTTTTACGACATTCTTTCAAATGCTTCCGTGTGGCAGGGGCTTTCCTTTTTCTTCTCCGGATACCAGGCTACCGGTACCACCTTTTTCAAAACATCTCAAAATGCCGCTTCGGTTAACTCAGAGCTCCCCGCGAGTTGTTGCCTTTCTTATACGGATGATGATGACACGGATTATACTTATCAGGCATTAAAACCTAAGGATATAAATGCCCAATATGAGTTGAGTGATATTTTTACCTACATGGAAAAACAACAATTGCGTAACTATCTTCCCGGTTTGAATGCCATCAGTAATCAAAGTGATTTCTTTGGCTTTTTATTCGGTATCACCCTTGGTTGTATCAACTCCAGTCTGCAATCGTGTGACGCTTATACGGAACAAAGCTGTCAAAATACGGATGGATGTACATGGAATTCGAGTGACGCTAGTTGTTCCGGGGATTTCTATTTCTCCGGTTGCAACTACCAAACCAAATCCATTCCTCATGTTGCACTTACCGGATGCCCTACCGCACCCTTAATCAAAGCGGCTGCTCCTTCGTTTGGCGCTACCGGTGGAAGCGGTTATTATAAATGGAAGATTAGAGATACTGATACTAATGCGGTTTATGAGGAAGGGGACGGAAACACATTGAACAATACGCCTGATTTTATGTTTACCCAGGATGGAGACTACACCGTTTCTGTCGCGGATTACTATAATCCTCTGAATAATAATGATACGGCTGAAACCGATAGCCCTGCTACTTCTTGTAACGTTTCCGTTCAATTGCCTCCGTTTGGAATCAATATGTGCCCCGCTCAATTGACTGTGGGGAAAAGCTTTCCTTTTGCCGCGCATGGCGGAAATGGGGAATATGATTGGCTAATCAGCTTACCGGATGGTTCGCTTTCGTCAA
Organism: Candidatus Peregrinibacteria bacterium CG_4_10_14_0_2_um_filter_43_11; assembly: GCA_002792495.1. Classification (GTDB taxonomy): domain Bacteria; phylum Patescibacteriota; class Gracilibacteria; order UM-FILTER-43-11; family UM-FILTER-43-11; genus UM-FILTER-43-11. The sequence goes on from PFOK01000076.1 coordinate 3,376, forward strand.
TTATAGATGATTCCGCAATTGCCGACTATGTGTTCGCGGAAATCGGACAATATACCGTGGCTGTAACGGATCACGTTAGTGATCAATTGACGGATTCATGTTTATTTAATGTGGTTACTCCGGTCACTATTCCACAATGTACCGGTCCAATGCTTATTGGGGATTCCTTCCCTTTCTTTTCCGATGGAGGTAGTGGCCAGTATACCTGGAAGGTGACTAAGCCCGAGGGGCAAGTTGCCAATTTAAATAGCGATGCCATCACTTCTTTTATTTTTGATGCATGGGGGTCTTATACCGTTACCGTTGAGGATAAAAACGATTCCTCAAA
>PFOK01000093.1 GCA_002792495.1 Candidatus Peregrinibacteria bacterium CG_4_10_14_0_2_um_filter_43_11
ACCGGCTTTGTGAACGGGGATGAAATCCGTTTTATTTTTGATACCATCGTGCTTCCAAAAGGAGGAGCTGCCACTTTTGGTTTATCGATGGATATCGCCGGAGTAAATGAAATTGGAGAAGGCATTGTCGTTCAATTGGCCGACTTCAAAGCAAGGGGTGAGATCTCTGCCGAAAATATCACTTCAAGTACAGGTACTCCACTCAATACGCTCTCTTATTAAGGTACTTTTTTACTACAAAAACCGCCCCCCTGCGCCAAGGCTTCTGGGGACGGTTTTTTGGTTATGAAATTGTGCTACCATATAAGTGATTTTTATACACTATTAAAGATTCACATGGTTTATATTGATTCCCATGCGCACTTGCACATGACACCTCAGGAAGAAATTCCAAAAATGATTGAACGGGCTAAAAAAGCCGGCGTGCAAAAAATCGTCAATGCCGCATGCAATCTGGAACAAGTGGGGCAATGCCTTTCGCTTGTCGATCAGTATAAAAACATATGGACAACGGCAGGCATCCATCCAACCGACCTTACTGACAACATGGAAGGTGATTTGAAGTGTGTATACACCTATGCTAAAAACGAAAAAAAAATTGTGGCGATCGGCGAAATCGGACTGGATTATTATCATGATTCGTTCCCGCGGAATCGGCAAATCGATTTTTTGGTGGGGCAATTGAACATTGCCAAACAATTGGATCTTCCCGCTATTTTGCATTGCCGTGGCGGCAAAAACCCGGGTGAGAACGAAGGGGCTTTTGTTGATCTAATCGCTATTTTGACCGAACTTCGTTTTAGCAACGCGGTTGTGCATTGTTTTAGCGGTAACACGGTGGAAGCGGAAAAATTAATCGATATAGGCCTGATGATTTCATTTACCGGACTGGTTACTTACCCACGGAACGAGAATATTCGTGAGATCGTAAAAAATCTTCCGTTGGATCGAATGATGATCGAAACAGACTCCCCTTTTTTGTCGCCGGATGGTTGCGCGGAACCCAACGAACCGGCCTTTGTTGTGGAGGTGGCAAAAACCATCGCCCGCGTGAAAGGGATTGACCTGAATGAAGTCGCGGAAATCACCACCAAAAACGCGGAACGGTTTTTTTCACTCATTTGATTAATATCCGTATCCATGATTTAATGACTTCCACTAACATTTTTTTATGAATTCTTCACCCGATTTAGCCATTAATTTTGATCTTTTAGATCCGCATAGGCTTGCGATGGCTTTACGGTCAGCTGACCATGCGCTCTACAAACAACCTCACCCGTTAATCAACAAAAGTGAAGGGTGGACACCTGCAGATGGGGATGCCATAGAAGCATTAAAAGCGACGCGAAGCGGTATTATTCAGGCGGCACGTACCGCTTTTTTAGTGGCTCTCAATCATGACCAATTCAGGGCAACTGCCGAAGCATCCCGGGATGATCTTGAGCGATTGATTTATGACCTACCATGTGCCAAACCATTGGATCGAATGGCAATTCAAATACTGCAGTTAGTCGTAAAAAAAGGCATAACAGTAGTGGGCAATGCCGCCGGACATGTCGCTATCACATTGATGAATTACGGGTATCTCGATCGAACATTCACTCCCACCAATGCGGGGTGGACTGTTGCCGCATTGCATGCGAACCACAGCAAATGAATTTTTATGATTTTTTGAGTGATGTTTTATCCGCTTTTACGGCGATTGCTCCACAATCACATATTATTACATTTTATCAATTGCCTGCGCAATGGTTTTTATCTGTGCGGGGGATATGATCTGAATAAACCCTAACTTTTTTGCTTCTTTTAGGCGTTTTTCCGCATGGCTCACTTGCCTGATTTCGCCGGAAAGACCGATCTCGCCCATGACCGCAAATGTTTTGGAAAGCGGTTTTTTGAGTTTACTACTGGCAATGGCTAATGCGACAGCCAAATCTGCCGCGGGTTCTGAAAGTTTTAAGCCACCGACTACATTCACAAAAATATCGCAGGAATCGAGCTTGAGATTCGCGTAGCGATTGAGAACGGCGATGATGATGTTCAGACGATTCAGATCGAAGCCGTTTGCGGTACGCTTGGGGTAGCCGAATTGAGTGTACGACGTGAGCGCCTGCACTTCGATGAGAAATGCCCGCGTGCCTTCGATCGCCGGGAAAATAACGGATCCGATGGGATTTTCGGCGCGTCCCGCGAGGAAGATTTCGGAGGGGTTTTTAACCTCCATTAATCCTGATTCCTGCATGGCAAACACCCCGACTTCGTCGACTGCGCCAAAACGGTTTTTAGTGGAACGGAGCAAACGGAACTGATGGAATTTATCGCCTTCGAGGTATAAAACCGTGTCGACCAAATGGGTAAGCACCTGAGGACCCGCCAACTGGCCGTCTTTGGTAACATGCCCGATGAGAAGAATGGGGATTTTTTGAGATTTGGCGACCTGCATGAGCTGCTCGGCAACGTAGCGGACTTGTGAAATCGAACCCGACTGACTTGTGATCATTTCGCTATTCATTACCTGAACGGAATCGACAACGACAAACCCCGGTTTTTCGGCTTCGATGGTGGAAAGAATGACTTCGAGACTGTTCTGATTGACCAAATGAATGTCGTTTTTTAGCCCCAGGCGGTTCGCGCGACCGGAAATCTGTTCAATGGATTCTTCTCCGGAAAAATAAAGAACCGAGCGACCCAGTACGGCTATACGATCACAAATCTGCAAGGTGAGTGTGGATTTTCCTATCCCCGGGTCACCAACGAGCAATGCGACGGCATCGGATACAAAACCACCCCCAAGCACACGATCGAGTTCTTCTATTCCCGTGATGAGCCGATTGCTTTTGTGGGAAATATTTTTGATGATGACGGTTGGTTTGATCGCTACTGACTGACGGATGATTTTCTTCTTCGGATTCATGTCGATCACCTCTTCGACCAACGTGTTCCACGCGCCACAATGGAGACATTGACCACTCCAGCGAGGCGCCTCGGTGCCGCATTGGGCACAAAGGTAGATGGATTTGAGTTTCATAATTTTATATTAAGTACTACAGTACACAGTGCTACGATACGACAGTTGTTTTGGAGTAATAATTTCTTTGCCAACCATTTAACAATCTACCAACTTCCCCCTCTAATTCTTGAACTTCATCATACTGATTGGATGTCAAATATTCTAAATCTAATGATAAAAGTGTTTGATATTTCAACTCTGCCAAAGAAGCATCATTTATATTAAAAAAACTTAATCCACTTTTATACCCTTTTCGTTTAAACCCCTCTGCCATGTTAGACAGCACTGATACGGCACAACGTCTCATTTGTGAAACGAGCCAAAATTTTTCTTCTTTTGGGAAACTCCTTGTTAATTCGTAAATTTTAAGGGCAAGTTTATGTGACTTCTGCCAGACAATTAAATCGTTCAATTCTTTTATTTTGAATGTAATTTACAAAGTAAGCTCATTTGAATACTGTCGCACTGTGCACTGTAGCACTGAGTGTATTTTAGTAAACATTTGTTCACTCGTCAATACTTTTTTAAAATACAGGAAAATATGTTACGATTTTGCCCTGTTTAAATAACCTCCATGAGTCGACCTCCTTCTTTTTTGGCACGCCCCATGCAATTCCCTGAAGTTTTTGCCGCGCCATGCCTAACGTCGTCATTCGCGTTCTTGTGGACACAGGATGGAGGGGGTGGAACTTTCATTTTTTCGTAAAACGCCAAATCGACATCTTCAATTTCGAAAGTCTGACCAGAGACAGCGCAGATTTTTTGTATGGCATTTTGTGGATTATCTCTGATTCCGTTTTTCCACAAATCCTATGACTTGCGCAAATTGATCGTAGGGGTAAGTCGCGACTTATTTTTATTTAGATGTAATGTAATAATATTCCAACTTGTCTTTACAATATAAAATTTTAAATGGAATCATTTTACGCTATAATGATTTTACTTCCTAACCCCAACATTATGTCTAATTTTTCTCAATTTACAGGACTACCGGAATTCAAAATACCCCCTCTAAAAAGCCGCAATATGGCGGTAATTATTTTGGGTGTTATTGCACTTTTGATCGTATTGGATGGGCTGGTTTCTGTTCCTCCGGGAAGTGTGGGAATCATTTACGATCGTGGACGTGGGGTGCTTGAGAATGAATTGCCGGAAGGACTGCATCTTAAAATTCCTTTTTGGCAGGTTTCCTATCTAATGGACACCCGCACGCAGGAATACACCATGAGTGTTTCCCCGGGTGAAGGTACCATTTATTCGGATGACAGCATGACCGCCCCCACAGCCGATGGACAGACTGTGACCGTGGATGCGACGGTTTTGTTTCATTTGGATCGCGAAAAGGCATCGGATTTATTTAAAAATGTGGGACCTGATTACGTTCAAAAAATCATTCGTCCTATTGCCCGCAGTCAAATCCGTTCGCAGTTGGCAAAATACGCGGCAATTGATGTGTATGCCCGTAAACGCGATGAGGCTGAACAAAACATCAACGATATGATCAAAACACTTTACGCGGAAAAGAACATTGTGCTCGAGAAAGTCCTTTTACGTCACATCGCTTTTAGTGCACAATACGCCCAGGCGATTGAGGATAAGCAGGTGGCGGAACAACGGATTCAGCAGGCTGAGTTTCAACGACAGGAAGCCGGTAAACTGAAAGAAAAAAAGATCATTGAAGCGGAGGCCGATGCGGAATCGATTCGTTTAAAAGGGCAGACCCTTCGCCAAAACCCCAGTGTGATTCAGTATGAATTTGTACAGAAAATCGCACCGGATATTAAATGGGGCGTACTCCCGGATAAAATCTTGCCGCTGTTGAATTTTGGACAATAAAAAATAATTTGAAGGCGCGAGTTATCATTCGCGCCTTCTTTATTTTTATGGATTAATCATTCCACCACTTCCCCTTCAATCACTTCACCGTGAAAGGTGTTTTTTGGCTTGTGAGAACGGGGCTGTTTGTGAGAGGTGTGAACGTTTGGGAAAAACTTATTTTTTAAATACCGAATGCCCATCACAAATAACACAATGAGGACAATGTACGCAAAGATCATGAAGAAAAAATAGAGCAAAATAAGCCCGACAATCACCGAAACAACCGCACTTAAAGAGCGAAAAAGACTTTCGAAGAATGAAGAAGGGTCTTGCATGGTGGTGATTCAAATATTCCTCTGTTATAATACGCCCACAATCCTAAAAATACTATGCAAGAACGTTTTAAAAAAATAGTACAATCTCTGGCAGACTTTGTGCAACAGACCGGGAAAACCCGTGCGGTTTTGGGATTGAGTGGTGGCGTGGATAGCGCGCTTACAGCCAAGATTGCTGTGGAGGCCCTGGGGAAAGACAAGGTGACGGTGATTCTTATGCCCAATGAAGGGCTGACGAAATCGGAAAGTGTAACGGACGCGGAATCGTTTGCAAAAGCACTCGGGATTGAGCATCAGATCGTGCCAATTAACCCTTTTTTAGACGATTACAGCCAATTGCCGTGGAAAAGCAGCGAGTTGTCTGTTATGAATGTGAACGCGCGCATACGGGCGACGATTTTGTATCATTTTGCCAACACGCACGATGCCATTGTTTTGGGAACCGGGAACAAAACGGAATTGATGCTCGGCTACTTTACCAAATACGGTGATGGCGCCTGCGATGTGGAAGTGATCGGAAGCTTGTACAAAACGGAGGTGTGGGAAATGGCAAAGGCTGTTGGTGTGCCCGAGGTGATTGTGAACAAAACGCCTTCCGCAGAACTAACCGAAGGACAAACAGATGAGGGGGAAATGGGGATGAGTTATGCGGAAGCGGATGAAATTCTGAAAAGGATTGAAAATGGCGAAAACCCGACGGACTCAACTGCGGATCGCATGCGGGAGATGATGAGAGCGAGTGAACACAAACGTCATGTCCCCCCCATTATTCACTTTCTATAAATAGTATGAGCGGACCGGATACTCCAGGGATAAGGCAATGGAATACGAGCGAAACTCTGCATGTAAATGATGTTTTTTGGCATATTAGCAAGGAGCATACACAAGATGATTTTTCCCGACTGCCTCTCATTCAAATGGCACAGCTATTTGATACCAACGGTACCGCCTCGATCGCTTTGCTGAATACCGTATTATTTACCGCTTATCGAGATCATTTGGAGGACGCAGACGATACGGAACGCGCCTTATTCGATAATTTTAAACTTCGCCTGAACGCCCGCGGGGAAGCAATAAAAACGTGTGGATTTGAAGGGAAAAAAGCCTTTTTTCTGCCTGTGAATAGTGACATTCTCTGTTATGTGGCAGGGCCTTTTCCCGGTTTGGCCGATTTTATGAAGGGGAAAAACGACGAAATGCGCCGAAAATGGGCCAATCATCTTTGCAAAGCTTTACTGGTTGAATTATGGGCTTTAATAGGAAAAAACAAATTGGACAGAGGATTTATTCGGAAAATGTTTGGAGGTCTTTATGCTTCAGGGGCACGTCAATTCGGGTATACCCCCGGAGGAAGTGTAGTGAATAATGTGATCGTGCAAGTCGTTTCGACAAATGTCGAAGATGCAGCCATTGCGGAAAGATCCCTGGCGTTTCTTCAGCTTCTAAGGATCATTTGCCACACGATAAGTGATCATGAGAGCTTCTGGCCTTATACGGTTGATGATAAGTCTTTCAGCAATGCGCTTAACCCTAAAGACCCTTCCGGTATTGGCTGAGATAAGTTTCCAATATCACCTGCGCGGAAAGAGAATCAGTGAAGGGTTTTTGATTTTTGGCTTTTGTTCCCTGTGCCTGCATGCGATGAATGGCCTGCTGCGTCGTGAGACGTTCATCAAAATAATCGATGGAAACGTTATGGATGGTCTGTTTTAGCCGATCGCCAAATTCAATCGTTTTTTTGACCCGATCCCCCATCGTGCCATCCATTTGGATGGGAAGGCCTATGATGATTTTGACAACTGATTCTTGCTCGCATAACATCGCGATCTGTTTACTGAGATCAGAAAGATGACTGTATGTCAAAAAATCTCGTGGAAAAGCGATGGCTTTGTCCAAATCGGAGATGGCGATGCCGACGCGCTTGTCGCCGAAGTCGATGGCGAGGTATTTACCTTTGTTCATTTCTTGTGGGATGTGGGGGATGTGCCCCAAGGGGGAACCTTCGGCTTGGGATGTGTGTGAGATGATCCATAAACTCTCTAAACCCCACTAACTATTACCTTCCTCTTTCTCCATTTTCTCATCCGTCTTTTCCCCCCCTTTTTCCTCCTTCTTCTTTTCCCCCGAAAGGCCGTTCAACGCTTTTTGCACCCGTGACTTTTTGTGAGCCGCGTTGTTTTTTGGGATCAGATTCTTTTTGGCTGCGGTATCGATGGATTTGATGACATCGGAAAGTATTTTTTCAGCCATTTCTTTTTTACCTTCTTTCACATAACTCAATAATAGTTTGACCATCGATTTCATGCGGCTGGCGTAATGACGATTGCGTGCCTGACGAACGGCATCTTGTTTTACGCGTTTGATGGCTTGTTTTGTAATTGGCATTTCTTATTGAATTTAAGATTAAATGATTCAAGATTTAAGATTATTCCACGGCAACAATCAAAAAATCTTTTGCTGAGGTATTTTAAGGCAATAAATGCAGCTTGGCAAGCTAATTCACCAAAAAAACGTCGTAATCATTGCCAAGGATGATCGTGGCATCCACCCCGCTTTTATTGGAAGTTGGATCTGCCGGAACGGCTTCCGCCTTCACAAAACCAGCGAGGGCCTCTAATAGGGCGGGATTTTTTGGAATAACATTGCTGTCTTTACCTTCCTCCCAATTGTAGTAACGGATCACGCTCTTTTCCTGGAAAGACCGTTCGCCTTCCGCGTCCAATAAATTGTCGATCACAGTGATATTGAATCCAAACCGATTGAGCTGATAAGCGACTTTTCCGGCTATTCCGGATGTTTTGGTGGCATTCAGTATTTCGATTTTCAATGGCTCGAAAAAAGCTTCACGTTTGTTAAAAATAAGATCCGTGTAACGGTGAATGAGATCGAGATTGTCTCCAAAGGGAACTAAAACAAACTGACCGTCGTAGTATTTGCGCTCAGGCGTGTATAAAAACCCACCCTCCTGACCCGGATCATCATGGATGACTTTGGCTACCAAATGACTTGAATCGAAATTCTTGGCTACTCCGGCCAAGGTAATGAGCTCACGCAATGTCATGTCGGTATTGATATTGTTTTTAATGCTCGCGTAAAGATGCTTAAGCACTTTTGTGTCTGTTAAAACGCCTTTTGAAAGCGCTTTTTCGCGGAGAGCCGCCAACACCAACTGCTGACGAGCCGCACGGTCAAAATCGGACGTGGTTTTGCGACTACGAACATATTTGAGTGCCATTTCACCATCCAAGTGCTGTATACCCTGATGAATGGAAAATAGGGTGTAACCGTTGTCTGTTTCGTTGGGGTAATAGGGGTCTTCTATTGCTTTGGGGACGTTCACATCAACCCCTCCCAAAGCATCTATTACTTCTACAAACGCGTTAAAATCCACACGAATGTAATAATGGATATCCAGATTGGTGATGACACCTGCCGCAGTCCGGAAAAGTTCGAACCCATTTTCCTCTCCGGAAGTGGCTTTGTTGTTGCGGTAGAGCTCGTTGATTTTGTTGTTTCTCGCTCCAATCCCCCTGATGTAATAATCCCGTGGAATGGAAAAGAGGCTAATTGCATTTTTTTTCTGATCAATACTTGTCACCATGATCGTGTCAATCAAATCCGCTCCATCACGAACATGGCCTCCATCACCCAGTAAAACAATGTTGGTGTAGCCGTTTTCATCCTGCTCAAGATCACTTCCCGCTGCCAAAATAATGTTTTCCGGTTCAAAATTGGAAATCCAATGGTACACCCCAACCATTGCCTTAAAAACGATCACCATCGCCACCACAACCAAAACGGCGCCCACAATATAGCTCCGCTGTTTGGAATTGATATTGCCACATTTTTCTGTGAACCAATCGGAATATTTTTTCATTTTCCGGAGCGGATGAATCCGTGGTTTTTGACGAATGCGGCGTGTGTGAAAAGACATGGGCTTTCATTTTTAATTTTTCAATCTTTACCCCTCCTGGCGGATGTTCGGATTTTCAGAAAAAACACCTAGGCCAATTTAGCATTTCGAATACGAGAAGGCAAGGCAAACAAAAACCCCGCTCAGATGAATGAACGGGGATTGTGTTGTGTGTCGAAAGGGCTTTCTTTAAACAAATTCCGAAATTATTTCAGAGTTATTGTAGCTCCAACTGCTTCGAGATCTGCCTTGATTTTCTCAGCCTCTTCTTTCTTTAGGCCTTCTTTAACCATTTTTGGTGCGCCATCAACCAAATCTTTTGCTTCTTTCAAGCCAAGACCTGTGATTTCACGAACCACCTTAATGACTGGAATTTTTTGAGAACCGGCGGCGGTCAATTCAACATCAAAGCTGTCTTTTTCTTCTGCGGCGGCGGCAGGACCGGCGGCGGCGGCAGCAGCTACAGGAGCGGCAGCGGATACGCCGAATTTTTCTTCCATGGCTTTAACCAAACCGGCCAATTCCAATATGGAAAGTTTTTCTACAGCGTCAAGGATTGCTTGAGCCTCCTTAGAAAGTTCGATATCTGACATAATAAATTAAGTTAAGGGTTAATAAAAAAATAAATTTAATTGGATACTTCTTCTGCAGACTCCTCCACAACCGGTGTGACTTCCGCAACCGGTTCTTCTATTGTGGTCTCAGCAGATTCCACAGCAGGGGCAACTTCAACGACTGGTTCTGCAAGTGTCTCAACAACCGGAGCTGCAACGGGAGCACTAGGAAAGCTTTCTTTGTACGCATTGACCACACGAACAAAACCGCCAATCACATTGCTAAGCACGCCCACAAAACCTGTGAGAGGGGCGTTGAGCGAGCCAAGGAATTTAGCCAGTAATTCCTCACGACTGGGGAGTTTGGCATATTGCTGAACCACGTTGGGGTCAACCACCTTTCCGTCTATGATGCCTCCCAATAACTTGAGCTTCTCGTTTTCTTTGGAAAACTTGAATAAAATCCGCAATCCGGAAAGCTCATCTTCGTAAGAGAAAATGGCGGCTACAGATCCCTCCATTTCTTCGCTACCGATTTCGTCGACACCGATTTCTTTGGCGGCAAGGCGCATCAGTGTTTTTTTGCCGACTTTCAATTCGGATTCTTTTTCACGCAATTGCTTGCGTAGTCCGGAAATGCTCTTTACATCAAGCCCGCGATAATCCGCGAATACAACCGTTTTTGAGCGAGTGAATCGGTCGATCAGTTCGCGCAAAGCCTCTTCTTTTTTTTGTCGGGTAACAGCCATGTTGATTACAAATTACGAATTAAAATTACGAATGTGACTGAAAATAAAAAAATCTCGTGCGTGCGCAGACGAGACTTGATCACACCTGACAATTGACATTCGACACTTTACAATTGACGTAGCGAGTTGAACTCGTGTCAGATGTCAGGGGTGAGAAGTCAGGTGTTTAAGATTGTCTCGGTAGGTCCTCTGTCCGACTATTATCAGGCTGCCTACTTTCTGCGACAAAGGTATTTTACGGATATGGAATAAAAAGTCAAACTTTTTTTTCACATTAACCGATAATCGTTAAACGGACGGCTGATTCATTCGATCCAATTGTCGTAAAGACTCGTGAAACCACGGCTCTCGGCGGAGTGAGGAAAAAAATGAGGTCGAAATGATAAACTATGAAGCGTTGATTGATTATTTTTAGCCCATATCCCCGATAAAGCGATTAAAAAGACGAACGCTTTCTTCGGCTCTGTCACGCAAAACGTAAGTACGCGCCTTTTCGTAAACTTTTACATTGTTGTAATCCACTGAAAGACGTTTTAATCCTTCGTGCAAACGATCGACGGAGAGCTCTCCGATCGGGATCTTATACCGTTCCATCGGGGTCTCATCGAACAGGGTATCTATTTTTGGGCTGTAACTAATGGGAATGACCGGTGTTTGAGTGATCAGCGCGGCGATGAGAAAATGGAAACGCATTCCGATGGCGAATTCTGCTGTACGGAGCTTTTCGATTAATTCGGAAAAATTGCCCGGAACAAACAATTCGCCGCCTGTTTTTTTAAGCAATGGATTGAGGATTTTATAATCGCTTTCCTTTATTTCCTGCATGCTCACAAAAAGGAATCTGGCGTCCTTCTCCGTCTTCAGTCGGAGTAAAATTTCTGTAAAAATCGCGATGATTTTTGAATCATAAGAAAGCCATGGTCGGAGTGAAATCATGTAAAGGCGGGATTGTCTTTCTGCTAAAGATTCTCTGACGTGGAATAAAAAGACAGGATCGGAGGTCACGTGAATTTCCCCCTCTGTTAATCCGAGGCTTTTGAGCAGCCGGCGTGAGGATTCGTCACGCACTGCAATGACCTGTGCGCGGGAATAAGCCCATGCCGTTAATTTTTTGCCCAACCAGGAGTGGAGAGGCCCCACACCCGTGGCATAAATGAAAAGTGGTTTTTCGAAAAAATAGACCCAAAACAATTGCCACGCCCACAAAAAACAGGCGTATAAATGATGATCCTGAAACAACCCCCCACCCCCCAAAATCACCCCATCGACTGCCCTGAGAGCCTTAATGGACTGACGAAAACCGTGTCTAAAAACAGAACGAAATCCCAACGGAAACAAAGGAACCGTTTTTGTGCGGAACTTCTTTTCAGTGTCTTTGGGGTGTGCCGAAAAAACGGTGAATTCATGCCCCGCGTGTGCCTTTAAAATTGATGAAAGGATCGCGTCATCGCCAACATTGGTTGCCCCGTAATTGCCTATTATTCCGATTTTCATGGAGATATTATAACATGAGGGATTTGAGGGATCCCCTTCCCTCTTCCATTGTATACAAAAAGAGTCTCCTTGGCGAACCATGAGACTCCTTCATCATTGTTTTTACTCTTTATTTCTCTTCGTCACTTTCTTCCTGAGCGATCTCTTCTTCGGATCTATCTACAATTTCAGGGGTTGTTGTTTCTTCTTCCGCTTCGACACTTTCTTCAACTGCATCAGGTTCTGGCGTTGCTACGGATTCTTCTTCAGCCACATCAATTCCGGCCTCCACCACATCATCCCCCTCTACACCCCCCTCGGACTCGGCGGCTTCTTTCTCTTTTTTCTTTTCGGCCTCCACCGCCTCTTCAATCAATGCTTCCATGCGGGCTTCTTCCTGTGCCCTCTCTTCGTCCGTCACATGATGTTCCTGCAAGCGGGCGGACTTACCGGCGCGTTCACGCATGTAATAGAGTTTTGCGCGACGCACCTTCGCTTTTTTGAGGATCTCGATTTTTACCACATTGGAGGAATGGAGAGGCAATATTTTTTCAACACCAATTCCGGAAACGATTTTACGAACTGTAAAATTGGCTTCAGTGCCTTCTCCGTGACCCACCTTGATCACCAATCCTTCAAAGATCTGGATACGTTCTTTCGCGCCTTCTTTGATTTTTTGGTGCACACGAATGGTGTAACCGGCCCTGATTTCGGGCACTTTTTTGAGCTGTGCCTTTTGTACTTCTCGAATGAGTGGATGCATGATTAATTTTTAATTTACAATTTATAATTTTTAAACTTACCGTATTGCCAAATTTAAAAATAGCTTAATTAATTTAGAGATATTTCTGAAGGAATGCAAGTCATTTTCGCGATGATCCACCGTTCATCGTTTTTATCGGGCTATTTCGTGAGGTATTTTCTGTTTTTTAAAGGTGGATTTTTTCCAGCTCTTTCTTGAGTTTATTGATCGCGATAATACTGCTCGTGTCTGTGATCATGGTGTGAACGAATTTGTCTTTGCACTCCAGGCGATAGAGAAAGTCCTTTTTAGTGATGATGGCAAATTTTACATCCTCTTTTGGCTTAGAGGCGTGAGACAAAAGGTTTTGCAATTGGCTTTTATCCAATTCCCCCACAATCAACAAATCCACGGAAGCGTCCTTCCCGACAAAAGCCCCATTTAAAATCAATAGTTCCACATTTCCCATCTTGCTGATCTGACGCACCAAATGATCATCTGTGTTATTGGCCTTTAAAAACATATTTTTGAGCTCGTTGAAAATCGAAAAATCCTGGTTGATGATGTAGTATTTTTTTCGATTTCGAACCTTGCTTCTGAGCAAGCCTATTTTTTTGAGATTATCAAGCTCTCTGCGGATTGAGTTGATCTGTTCATCCAACTTGCGTGTGAGCTCACGAATAAAATATTCCTCATCCGGATGGAGCAAAAAGAGGTTTAGGAGTTTGATGCGCGTATTGGAACTGAATAGAGCCTTGAGCATGGGGGTAAAAGTTAACCGGACAACGAAATAACGAAACAATTTTTTGAAGGGTCTTTCATATTTTGTTGTTTCGTTTTTTTGTTGAGTCGCTTCTTCTCTGTACACATAATTTATACATTAGGTCCTTTTTTTGCAATCTATTTTGTATAAATTTTGTATACCTTCAAAAAAAATAGCTATTTTAAGCCAATAATAAACATTGACAACAAAAAATAATATTTTATAAATAGAGCTTATTTTTTGTACACGGCTATTTTTTGTATTCTATGCTTGAACAAATTTTTTGTTCTATAAGCTCTATTATCGTCACCATGGCGAACGCTCAGTTGGACATATTTTCGTCATCTTCCCCTTCTGTTTTTGCGGGAGTTTTCCAAAACAAAACGAGTAAACCTCCCACCACCGCACCAAGAGCCGATAATTCCAGTAATATCAAAAACGCCGGAGAAGAGCTTTTGAATAAATACCACGTGCATGTGGCGCCCACTTGCGCAAAGGAAAGAATGAGAATAAAAACCGTGATAATGACCGCGCTGACAAGATAGAAAAGCTTCATAGTTTTGTTTTTTAATTTTTAACCAGCTTTACCTTACCGTATTTTTTTTTAAAAATAAAGCGATATTTACCCCAAGGCAAGCCCTAGACCCTTGTTCCGTAACAAGTCACGGGGTATGAACCGCTTTGCTGCCTTCGCTCTCTACCGAAAGAAGGTGGGAATGATCATTCCCACCTTCTAAGGCAGTCGTCACCCCTGAACATCAGGATTAATTACTGATACGAACGAATTCACCGTTTTTTACTTCTTTTACACCGGCATCGATGCTGTTGTCTCCGTTGGAATCAAAACTGACGTTACTGGCGACCCCTTTAAAGAAAGGCATTTTATAAAAGTAATTCTTGATGGCTGTTCCGTTGTAACCCGCTTTTTCAATTCCCTGTGTAAGGAGTGCTGCCGCGTCATACCCCAATGCCGGGAAGAATCCGCTCACCTGGGGGGTTTCTATCTTTTTCATGAGTGTCGCGTAACCGTCACGTGTGGGATCCTCGGTCGCCATGACCACCCGCACTCCTTCCGCGGCATCTTTGGCTGTGGCAAAGAAATCCGGACCGGGAAGGGTATCCCCTGAATAGATCTGAATATCGAGTCCCATTTCTTTCGCTTGTTTTGCAATAAATCCTCCTGTCACGGGCGCCTGAACCAAAGCGATAAGGGTATCCGCTTTCGATTTTTTAACTTTGGCAAGTAGAGTACGAAAGTCGGTGTTGTCCAAGGAGTAAGCCTCATCTACGACAAGATCGCTTATTTTACCCATGGAATTGAGATGTTTTTTGATAGCGGAACGATAAGCCTGCGCGTAATCGCTTTGTTCAGAAAGAAGCGCGATGGTGTTGTGATGAGCAATCACGTAATCGACCATGGTTTTGGCCACTTGTTCATCTGAGGGGTAATTGCGAAAGGTGTAATCCCCTGCCGTGCTCACTTCCGGACTGGAGGAAGCCGCTGAGATTAAAATGACTTTGCTTTGCTCCGCGATAGGGGCGGCGGCCAGTGTTTCACTACTGCAAAGCCCACCTAAAATAGCTTGTACTTTGTCTACCGTGATCAATTTTTGAGCCACGCTTGCGCCTGTCTGACCATCGCATCTGCCATCCTCGAAAATGATTTCCACTTTTTTACCATCAATGGTGGGGTGTTCGTTAAAATAGGCTGAAACTCCTATTTTAATATCGTGACCATAAGCGGCCATGCCTCCTGTTAGAGGGCCGATGAACCCGATTTTGATGGTCTCGGGAAGCTGAGATGTTTCGACAGAATTGGAGGAAACGCACCCTGCCACTATAAGAGCGCCGACTAATCCAATGATGAAAGTGTATTTTTTAAACATGAGATATAAATTAAAAAGTAATAGATTGACACCAATATAAATTAGTTTATAATAATTATCAATAGTCTTAGATAATTTTTTTTTATACAATCTATTTATTTATATAAAATGGCTTAAACAAACACTTTACAATGTATATAATTCCGTGATATAATGTTGTCAATAATATTGACAAATTATGGATTTAAACAAAATTTTAGAAAACAACGGCTTGAGCGAAAAGGAGGCCAAAGTATATTTAACTCTGCTGGAACTTAAAGAGGCGCTTCCGAGCTCTATATCCCGTCGCTCCGGTATCAAACGACCCACCACCTACGTGGTACTGGATCAATTGCAGAAGAAAGGATTGGTCAGTTACGTTAAAAAAGGAAAATGGCAGTATTTTCAGGCGATCAACCCTCATTCATTATTGGAAAAAGAATACAATCGTTATCATGGCCTTGAACTGGCCTTGCCCGAGTTATTGCAACTGCACCAACGTTATGCCGTTACGCCGCAAATGCAGGTTTTTGAAGGCAAAGCAGGATTGATTCAGATTATGGAAGACACGTTGACCACAAAAACCGAACTGCTTGTTTGGGCAAACACGACTGCTGCTGTTATGAGTTGCCTGAAGGATTATTACCCTGAATACATTCGCAAAAAAGTGGAACGGGGTATTTGGGTTCGTGGAGTGGTCTGCGATGACAAGCTGTCGGTTCAATTTAAAGAACGCGGCAAGGCGGAACTTCGTGAGCTTTACCTAATCCCCGAAAAAGACTTTCCGTTTAAAAATGAAATCAATATTTATGACGATAAAGTCGCCATTGTTTCACACGAGGATGAAATCGGTGTGATTATCCGGAATCAGAATATCGCGGATACCCAGCGCGCCATTTTTAAACTGGGATTTGAATATGCCAAGATCTTGGGGTGGAAAGGAGGGGTTTGAGGGATTTGTTACTTGCTGTTTGCTATTTTGCTCCGAAGGCCAGTACAACTACCCTCCGTCGCGAATTTCAGGGATTTGAGGTATTTGACCCCGTAGAGACGTAAAATTTTACGTCTCTACGGAATGGTTGAATATAAATCCTACAAATGCCCCTCTCTTTCCAGTTTGCCGATTTCCGATTCCAGATCTTTAATCCGTTGCCGTACCGAAGGAGAATCTGGTTTGCCCTTGAGAATGCGGAGCTCGTTTTTTCGTCTGTCGATTTCCGGCTGAAGGAGGCTACGCCAAATGTGATCTCCGGCCTGCAACCACCCCTCTAAAGAAGCGCTTGCTCCCCCCTTTTCCATGAGCCTATTTAAAAGGCTTTCCGAAATGCCGATATCCGCCACGGATTTTCCGCGAGGGAGCGTGTTGGAGCTTCCGGACCACTTGAATTTCTCTTCCGCGCGTAAGAGGACGGAAAGCTCACCCCTGCGAAGTAAATTTTTAAATTCCGACACGCTGAAAAAGGCAACTGCATCGAGTTCGAGGTGCGATTCCACTTTCGCGAATATTCGCTCCAATTGAGCCACCCCATCAGGGTTGGAATCGATTTGCTGAATAGAAGATTCCAGAGCGACGAGACTTTCTTTGCTTTTTTCCAGGGACTTTCCGATCATCTTTTCATCCTTATACTGTTCGATTTTTTTGAGCAAACGGGTTTTCGCAATTTTTACTTTGTCTTCCACGTCTCTTCTTATCCTTTTAAAAACGGTAAAAACGGTGAGCGCTTTGCACTCTCTTTCCTGCGCGGGATTACACGCCTTCCAACTTTTGGTGTTGCTTGTGAAACTCATGCGTTATAATTACATTTGAAGCTTGCTCTCATTCCTTCGGCGAACAAACGCTTGTTCGCCTTCAGGGGGGTGTGAATGTCAAAAGTTAAATCTCCTATTTATTTTACCAAATATGTCATCTATTGCGCAAACACCGGAAGAAATACGAAACATAATTCGAAGACAAACCGACCGGGAGATTAGGATTATCGCCGTGACCAAAACACGAACCCCTGAGCAAGTTCTGAAAGCTATTGAGGCTGGTATTACGGATATTGGAGAAAATCGATTGCAGGAGGCACAGACTAAAATCGATCAACTGCCAAAAGAAATCATAAAACATTTTATCGGCCATTTGCAGACGAATAAGGTGCGGGAAGTGGTGGCACTTTTTAACATGATTCAGAGTGTGGACAGCCTGAAGCTCGCCCAAAAGATCGATGCGGAATGTGAAAAAGTGGGTAAAATCATGCCGGTGCTGATTGAAGTGAATACTTCGAATGAGCCTCAAAAGAGTGGTGTTGCGCTCACGGAAGCGACTGTGTTGATTCGCACTATAAGTCAACTCGCACATGTGCGAGTTGAGGGGTTGATGACGGTTGCCGTTCATTCGGAAGATGAGGAAAGAGTACGATCGTGTTTTCGTGCACTCAAGAATTTATTCGATGAAATCGCCACGAAATCTATCCCGAATGTGGAAATGAAGTGGCTTTCGATGGGAATGAGTGAAGACTACACAATAGCGATTGAAGAAGGGGCGAATATGGTGCGAATCGGGCGGGGAATTTTTGAATAAAAATCGATCCGAATCGAATTTATTACGCTTTTTAATTGTTTGTTGTTTTTTCAATGCCTGGTAAATCCGAATTCTCCGAATAACACGAATGGGTTTGTGAGGGCTGTGAAATATTGGCTTCGTAGAGACATAAAATTTTACGTCTCTACGGAATGGCTGGGAATAAATCCCATAAATCCAAAAAATATTCGGATCGCATTTAATCCAAATGCCTCTCCACTTTTTCTACCTTAAACACCTCGAGCACATCGCCTTCCTGTACCGGCTTGGGGGTTTTGATTTTGAAGCCGCAATCCGAACCTTTCTCGAGCTCGTTGACGTCTTCTTTGACGTGTTTGAGGGATTCCAGATTGGTTTCGAACAACGTTTCGCCGTCGCGGATCAGACGAACCATGCTTTTTGACTCCGCCTTCCCCTGAATCACCTTTCCCCCCGCAATAACCCATACTTTTTTGTTCAGGAAGATTTGTTTGATCTCGATCTTACCCAATTCATGAATTTTTATCTCAGGCTCCAACATTCCGGATAGAATGGCTTTCATGTCTTCGATGAGCTTGTAAATGACCGTATAATTTTTGATGTCGACATGGTTTTTTTCGGCCAGTTTTCGCACATGCATGTTCGCTTCCACATGGAATCCGATCACCAGAGCCTGACTTGCCGCTCCCATGATGATATCGGTGTCGGCAATGTTTCCTACGCCGAAGTGAATGATTTTGATGGCGACATCTTTTGATTTTACCTTAACAAGTGCTTGAGTAATGGCCTCCAGAGAGCCCTTGGTATCCGCTTTGAGCACCAACTTGAGGAAGCTCATGCTTCCTGTGTTGATTTGCGAAACAATACGCTCCACCATCGAACCGCTCATGGATTCCTCTTGGCGGTTTTTGATTTCAGCCATTTCCTGCAGACGTTGCTTTGCGGTTTTTTCGTCTTTCATGACCTGAAGAATATCCCCAGCCTGAGGCACTTCATCAAGACCGGAAATTCGCGCCGCGCCTGAAGGAGAAACTATTTTGAGGTTTTTGCCCTTGTGGTCCTGCATGGTTTTGATTCTGCCAAGGGTATTGCCCACAATGACGTTGTCCCCCACTCGCATGGTTCCGGTATTGATGAGCACGGTTGCCACCGGCCCAAGTGAAGGATTGAGATGAGATTCCACAACGGTTCCGACAGCCGGACGGTTTGGATTGGCTTTTAAATCTTCCATTTCCGCCGTCAGCAAAATCATTTCCAGAATATTGTCGATCCCCTCGCCTTTAAGAGCGGAGATAGGAACCATGACGGTCTTTCCCCCCCAATCCTCTGCCTGCAAACCGTATTCCACCAACTCGCCCTTTACCTTATCGGGGTTTGCCCCGGGTTTATCCATTTTATTGATCGCGACAATGATGGGAATGCCGGCTTCCTGCGCGTGATGAATCGCCTCAACGGTTTGCGGTTTCACCCCTTCGTCGGCCGCAACAACAAGAATGGCGATATCTGTTGCCTTAGCACCGCGCGCGCGCATGGAAGTGAACGCTTCGTGACCGGGAGTATCCAAAAACGTGATTTGTTTGCCATTTTTTTCTACCTGATAAGCTCCAATGTGTTGAGTAATCCCTCCTGATTCAGTGGCAATCACGTTGGCATCGCGAATGGCATCGAGCAATTTAGTCTTTCCGTGATCCACATGTCCCATCACACTGATGATCGGAGGACGCGTTTGAAGCAAGGCAGGGTCTTCTTCTTTGAGTAATGTTTTGAGATCCCCTTCCAACAAGGCTTCCGCTGTAGCCTCAATTTGCTGTTGTTTGACCTCCACCCCCAGTTCGGCGGCGATGATGGAGGCGGTTTCAAAATCAAGTTTTTGATTGATGGTTGCCATCATTCCATTTTTCATCAGACCGGCGATCACATCGGTAACCGGCAAACCTGTTTTCTCCGCGAATTCCTTGAGGCTCACGATCGCAGGAACTTCTATGATGCCTGTTTTCGTTTTGATTTGAGGTTGCGCTTTTGGCCCGCGTTTTTGACTGACGGCCCGGTGTTTTTTCTGTGAACGGAAGTGCTGACGGTCGTCCTCCCGTTCAATGGCGATTTCTTCCGCGCTTAAATTGTCTACCGCATCCCCCGTATCGTAATTTACTTTGGCCACTTTTATTTTTCCTGTATGGGGATGACGACGCATGGTCTCCAATATTTCATCCTCGGAATGGCCTTTTCCTTTGTGCTTTTTCTTGGATTTATAATAATGCTTTGGCAACTGCTTAACATCCACTTTTTCTGTTTCTTTTTTTGCCGCGTCGAGCTCAATACGACGTGATACTTTTAAACTGCTGTTGATGAGCGGGCTGCCCCCCATTTTAGAAGGTTGTGGCACCTGTGAACGATCCTCCCTGTATTCGGGTTTGGCTTCCTCCTTTTTTCCGGCCTCTACCCCCTCTTTTTTTCCGTCTTTTGGCTCGTTCATATTTTCTTCGTTCTTTTCGGACGGGGTCGTTGATGTTTCCTCAGGCGCGCCCTCTTCATTCTCTTCCAAATCCTCCACTCTCTCTTCTTTGCCGTCTTTAAAAACAACCGCGACACGGCGATGTGTTAATGTGGGTTTTACCCTGACCTTTAGAAAACGAACAATCCCTTTTCCTAAATTGTCATCCACCTCATGGGCGGTAGCACTGATACCAAAATTGGTCTTTTCCAGCTCACGACGCAATTCCTGTGTCGTGATACGAAGTTCCTTTGCTATTTCCGCGAGACGCATAGTTAAAAAGAGTCAAGAACGGGTAAAGCTTATCACCGTGAAACTCGGGTGTAAAGACTATTCCCCAAATGGAGGCGATAGATAGCCTCTAGAATCCGGAAAGAGACGTGGCCATGAGGTCGATCACTTCTTTAAAAGTTTCCGCCCCCCGCAATACAAAAACCGTTTTTTCATCCCGTTTTACGGTCACCGTATACCCCGCAGAAGAAGGCTTTTCTGTTTCGGACAACAGAGACAAAGAGATGAGAGTGTCGGCTTCGTTTTCCAGTTCATGGTCTGAAAAACCGACAAACCACAACGTGTTATTGAGAGCTCCAAAACTACGGAAATACCAGTTTTTTGGGTAGCGGACGGAAAACTCCTTGAAGCTGTTTTCGTACACTCGCATGTCCTCCGTTTTGGGAGGAATGATACTCTCGGGCTCATCATTGCCCTGTTCGGCTGCGGAAGGAGTGGAAGGGGTGACGGAATCCTCTTTTTGAACCGTTCCGTCTTTTTCTGATATCCATGCTCCGTTTTTTTGCACGTAACCGGCCTGCGGAATGAAATTGAATTCATTCCCCGAAGGGGTATAACCAAAAATTATTTTTCTTTTCCCATCATTCTTCTGATAAATGACGGTAACGAGTTTTTCGGTCTCATCCACATCGAATTGATCGAGAGATTGAGGTGAACCACTAAAAAGATTGTTTTGGTATTTGGTGATGGTATCGATCACCCGCTTGCTTTCGGTAACCGTATTTTCAGGGGTTACACCCTCTTGTTTCGCGTCGAGACAATCGTAGCGCATTGGGCAACCGTTTTTCCCAAAATCGGTTGCCTCATACTTGATACAATCCGTAGGCAACGGAACGAAGGGGCATGCGGTCACCGTATTGGTTTCATCTAACGAAACGCAAACTCCCGCCACGTCTTTTTCGGTACTGCTTAGTTCACAACGGAACCCTTCGTCGCATTCTAATTTTGCCGGCCCACCGCAGCGTTTTCCTGTCGGTTTTTGAAAATAAAGCGGCTTAAAGCTATCGATCAGCTCGTAAAAAAGATCTGTTTCAGCCGAGTGATCCGTGGTATTGAACCGAATGTGATAGACCGTTTGCTTGGCGGTATTGGGCACATAAAATTCGATGGAGCTCCCTTTGTTATATCGCAACGCGTTTTGACCTCCTACCGTGACCGATACCCCCTCGGTTCCTTCACGGTCACTCACAAGCGCTGTCCAGTTTTCCGCGGGGAAAATAGTGATGACCACTACCGTGAGCCCGTTGGAATCGAGAAGAATTTTGTCCCCCGCATCGATCAGCTCCCACGCTTTGGAATAGCTCAATTCAAAACCGGCACTTTCGTTTTGATAAGTTTTTATGCCCTGCCCTCCTTCGTTCGCGATTTTTACTTCCGCGACATCAAAAACAGGTTTGGCATTGCCCAACGATTGAGTGACTTTTCCTGTGATAATCACTGTTTTTTCGAAGTAACGACTCAGATTGATAACCTGACTTTGGATCAAAAACAAATCGCCTTCTTCCGTGCGGATCTGGTGAGTGCCCGCCTGATGGATATCGAGTTCGAGAGGCTCAATGACACCTGTTAATTCGGTCACGCCTTCTTTTAGCTGACTGTGCACAACGCGATTTTCAAAATCAGGCAGAGCGTTGCCGCAAGCCGTGAGTAGAAATAGGGCGATAAAAATCGGTATAATACGCTTCATAGATAAT
>PFOK01000009.1 GCA_002792495.1 Candidatus Peregrinibacteria bacterium CG_4_10_14_0_2_um_filter_43_11
TTTTCAGTGCCCCCTATTTAAAACATCCGAAGAAGGAGGTAAATGGATAGGGGGACATACTATCTTAGAAATGGGGCCAAAATATGCACTCACTCGCTGAAAAATAAGCTGTATAACCGAATGAATTGCTAATTCTTCTGAAAAATCATGGGATTTTAAAGGATCTAAAGGAAGTAAAGGGACTTCAACAAAAGGTTTTCGAGTAGAAGGAGAAGATAGAGAAGACTGAACGGAACCTTGCAACGGCAAAGGGTACCCGGCTGAAACAGGAAGAGAACGCTTATAGAAGACAGGATAAGGGGGGTTTTTACCAAGTCCATGCGAGATACGGGAAGCCATCCTAGAAAATTCGGTAGAAGGAATAGCCTTACTCAAAATCAAACTCTTAGGACGCAAATTAACTCTCAACCGACAAAGGGGGCAAATTAAAATAGCCTGTCGAATTAAATCAACAATACACATCCCTAAGGGGAAAAACAGCCAAATCAGCAAAATTTACATCACAACGCACCGCATGAGGAGGCGTCAAACGCTCCTCTAAACTCAAAAGACGCTTTCCGTCAGAATCGAACGTTTTTCCTAAACAAAAACGACTTTCATAAACGCTCTGCATAAACCCCCTGTAAACAGTTGCCCCAACCCGTAAACCCCCCTTAATATAATACCCATCATCTTGGCAATCATTAACAAAAGAAAACGCAACAGGATCCCCAAGGGCGGATTGGAGATCAAAATGATGTGGTAAATTTAAACGATAGAAAGGGGACATGATGACAAAAATAGTAAGTTAAAATATAACTGAATTACAAAATAGTCAATACCCCTTGCGGGATAAAATCATTTCACCCATAATGTCGTGGCTTATTAATCATAAAAAAACCATGTTCAAGTCGCATTTTGATCGCAAAAATTTTTTAATCGCCTTGGGGGGAATCCTGATTTTACTACTCATCTTTCAAAACATCCGAATCAACTCGGCACTAAAGCAAATAGCGAGCAAAGACTCAAAGCCGTTTCAGCAGTGGATCATGGAGCAGGGTGAAGATATGAATGAACTCCGCGATTACCTTTTGTTGCCCCGCAAAGAGTACAAATGGGGAATGGAGGAACAGAATAAGGAGGAAAAGAATGATGATTTAACTTCAGCGGTTTACCGATTTGCCGACAAAACAGGAAGCGACTATCAGAGTGAAAAAAGAAAAGAGGAAAACACCGCTTTTATCCGGAAATTAAAAAACGGGGGGGATTTTCAAAATGGACTAAAGGAACTCGGGCTTTCATCATCACGGACTGTGGAGGAAACAAAGGACGACTTGGCGTTGAAAATTTACGAAGAAAAAGAGCCGATCATTCAAATAGTCGTGGATAAAAACACAGAAGAGATAAGCTTTCTGAGTGTGAGAGGAAAAGACACGTTACAAATGGAGGAGGGGCAAACATTAGAGAAAGGGGTTTTAGATTATCTGCAAAACGGAAAAGAGAAAATCAAAACGGTAAAAGAAAAAATCGAAGAGCAAAAAACGGCTCTGGATGCCCTGTGGAATGATGAAGATATGGGGACGGTTCTGAATGAAAAACAATTTCAGATCACATTGCACCCCATAGAAACAGAGGAAGGCTTTCAATATACTTTTCAGAATGCGGACACGGAACCCCTGCTCACGATAACACTCGAAAGGAAAGAGGGTAATTTAAAAATGGAAAATAAGACTTACGCGAGCACTGGCGAATTAAAAGAGGAATTAATCAAAACATTAAAAAAATTACCTGCTCAAACAAGTCACTCCAAATTCATCAAAGCACAGGAAGAAAGACTGAAGGCAATCACCCAGGAACCCGGCTTTCTGGAAGGGTTAAAAATCAATCATTTTACCCTGAAGGTCACCGAAAAAGAAGGAGCGATATATTACGATTTCATCAGCACGGAAGATGAAGTGAAAGTGAGTCGGGTCATTCTGGATAAAATCACAGGAGACATTCAGTTTCAAAAAGATGAAAAAGGAGTTCTAACCCCCGTGGAAGATTTTTTTCAATAACCCGTCCTGATCGTCCCCTGAACACGACCAAGGGCGGGAAAATAAACATTCTACTCGCGGGACAAAACGCGACAAACGTAGACACGATGATCATCGCGCAAATCAACCCGCAAAAAGAGCAGATTACTTTGATTAGTATTCCCCGCGATATTTTTTACAACGGACGCAAAATCAATAGTGCGTACGCGAATTACGGATGGGAAGAATTTAAACGCGAGCTTTACGAAACCACAGGAGTAAAAATCGATCATTACATCATCATAGACATGATGGCTTTTGTGGAAGTGGTGGACGCGCTTGGCGGCGTGGATGTGAAGCTGGAAAATCCGGTGATTGACCCCAGCTACAAGACCTTTGATTACGGAAAGTGGGGAACATTGTATTACGAAGCGGGCACCCATCATTTCTCCGGAACACAGGCGTTACGGATCGCACGATCGCGCCATTTTTCATCGGATTTCGCCCGCGCGAAACGACAGCAATCCATTTTAGAGGCCGCCAAAAATAAGGCGGAAAAAATGATTTATAAAATCCCCCAAATCATTAGTCTGACCCTTCAAAAAACCATCACCGACTTGAGCGCGGCAGAAGCTCTGCTTTATTACAGCCGATTCAGAAATTACAATATCAGAATGGGAACGATTTTAAGCACGCAAAACGTTTTGATTTCGAAATCCCTGGAGGAGACAGAAAGTCACGACACATGCTACAAACAGCTCCCGGGCAACAAAAAAACAATCGAGATACAATGTGCGATCCCTCCCCCCGGGCAATATATTTTATTGCCCAGAAAAGACTGGACAGATGTAAAGCGCTACGTGCAAAATGCATTGAATAGATAATAAAATGAAAATTCTACTTTACAACATCGGCTACGGAACGGGATTGAATGGTTCATGGAAACATTATCTACTCAAATTTTGGCGTTATGTATGGGCACCGAAAAAGATTTTTAAAAAAATAATTGAACTGATTGACGGTGAGTCCGCGGATGTGATCTGTATACTGGAAATAGACGAAGGATCCATCCGCAATCGTTTCCGGTCGCAAACGAACATGCTAACCAACAAAACAACACGATCTTTTTTTAGCAGTAACTCAAAATACGGCAAAAAATCACTATCCCAAAAAATACCAATCATACGCAAACAACACGACGCCATATTCAGCAACGAATCGGGAGAGATGATCATTCATTATTTTAAAAACGGTGCCAAAAAACTGATTCAGGAATATGTAATAAAAGGATTGAGCATTTTTGCGGTTCATTTAGCACTCACAAACAAAGAAACACGGCAAAAACAACTCGAGGCATTAGCGGCAATCACCGCACAATGCCCACGGGATTACATCATTTGCGGCGATTTTAATATTTTTAAAGGGCTGCATGAAGTGGAGGAATTTATTAAAAAAAACAACCTGACACTGGCGCAAACGGAACCGAGCTTCCCGAGCATAAAGCCCAAAAAAAACCTCGATTTATTCATCACATCACCGGGAATAAAAATCAAACAGACAGGGGTGATTCAGTCAAAATTATCAGATCACCTCCCGGTGTGGATTGAGATTGAGATTGAGAACGAGTGAAAAACAGTGTTCATGAAATCACAAGGAAGGTAAGTACACAGTAGT
>PFOK01000155.1 GCA_002792495.1 Candidatus Peregrinibacteria bacterium CG_4_10_14_0_2_um_filter_43_11
TTAGTAGTTAGTAGTTAGTAGTTAATTCTCTGTAGCACTGTAGTAACACTAAAAATGATCAACCTCACCCTCACCCAAACACTCAAAGGCCTGCGAGAAAAAACGTTCAGTTGCACGGAGCTAACTCAGGCGTATCTGGATAGGATCAAAACGACGGATAAAAAGCTAAATGCCTACGTAACGGTGACGGAAGAAATGGCTTTGGAGGAGGCACAAAAAAGGGACGCGTCCGCGGACTTCAGCCAGCCACTCGCGGGTATTCCGATGAATCTGAAAGATGTGGTGTGCACCAAAAGCATTCGAACCACCGCTTGCTCCAAAATGCTGAAAGATTTTGTACCGCCTTACGACGCGGAAGTATGGGAAAGACTGAAAGGGGCGGGATGTGTATTACTCGGAAAAACCAATACCGATGAATTCACCATGGGCAGTAGCTCGGAACACAGTTGTTTTGGAGCCACAAAAAACCCCTGGGATTTAACGCGGGTTGCCGGAGGCTCTTCAGGCGGACCTGCGGCTAGCGTGATGGCGGATCAGGCGACTTTTGCGATCGGAACGGACACAGGAGGAAGCATTCGTCAGCCTGCCAGTTTGTGCGGTTGCGTGGGGCTTAAAGTGACCTATGGAAGGGTGCCACGTTATGGCGTGATGTCGTACGCGTCGTCTTTTGATACGATTGGCCCCTTTGCCAAAACAGTGGAGGATGCGGCTTTGGTTTTGCGAACTATGGCTGGCCACTCTCAAAAAGACTCAACCACTCCGGATGTTCCGGTTCCGGATTATTCGCGATTCCTCAAAAAAGACTTGAAAGGCGTGCGCATTGGAATTCCCCGGGAATTTTTTGAGGAAGGGGTGGAGCAGGAAACCATCGATGTGATCCGTCATGAAATTGACGTGTTGAAGCGACTTGGCGCGGAAGTGACCGAAGTGAGTCTTCCATTAACAAAATACGCGATCCCCACTTATTATCTGCTCGCAAAGTCGGAAGCCAGCACCAACATGGCACGATACGATGGCATTAAATACGGCCACACAACGGATGACGCGAAAGAGCTTTTGGAGATTTACATGAAATCCCGCGCGGAAGGATTTGGGGATGAAGTGAAACGTTCGATCATGCTCGGAACCTACGCGCTTTCTGCCGGATATTATGACGCGTTTTATTTGAAGGCGGCAAAGGTACGCGCACTGATCAAGCGGGAATATGAAGCTGTTTTTGAACAATGCGACGCTTTGGTAGGGCCTGTATCCCCTTTCCCGGCGTTTAAGGTTGGAGAAAAAGCGGATGACCCGCTGGCCATGTACATGGCGGACATTCTGACGATACCGATCAATCTGGCGGGTGTTTGCGGGCTTTCGGTTCCGGCCGGGTTCAGCAAAGAGGGTTTGCCGATTGGAATGCAATTGATTGCCGGCCAATTTAAGGAAGAGAATCTATTTCATGTGGGACACGCGTATGAACAGGCGACGGAGTGGCATTCCAAAAGACCGAATAATTTCTAATTACGAATTATTAATTACCAACTTCTAAAATGACGAAAATAATTCGCGTCTGTTGTGGGGCAAGTTGTTCCAACCATTCCGCGGAAGACCTTTTTGCGGAATCGGAAAAACGGACGTCTGAACGGAAGGATATTCGTGTGGAAAAACGACGGTGCATGAATTTCTGCAACTACGCTCCTACCATGGAGGTGATTGATGATATTACGCAAGAAAGAAACGTTCATTACGAAATGAACCAGATTCGATTAAAACAAATGATCGATATGCTTGATTAGCTATTGGCCGGTGAACAAATTCCGACTAACAGATGGCCACTTATAGCTAACAGCTAATCGACTTCTTTTAAATAACATTCCTCACAATAAACCACTTCCTGCTTTTTTGGTGAATATGTGCTGAGCATGTCTGTTTTACAGGCATCGCATTGTCGATGGAACAAGAGGAAGGGGTTTCGTTTGTTAAAACGTTCTTTGTGACGGCAGTCGGGACACAGTCGCGGAATGGGTAAATTCATTTGTTTATAAAATTTCAGTTCCTGCTCAATGATTTTGTAGTTTTTTCGACATGACTCGCAGGCTAAAATTTCTTTCGTAAAATCGGAATTGATGTCCGCGATGTTTTCGGGGATTTCTTCGATGGTGGATGGTCTAAACTCTTTTGCGTCTTCCTCTTTCCAGCGGTACCCCAACGTCAAAGCCTCCTCTTTTTTGAGAGGAAAAAAATCCTGAGCCGCGGTTTCGTTGTAAGCAAAATCAGAAAAATCGGGTGGAAAGAATTGCCCCCATTCTCCTGTTTCTTTCATATGCTCCACAATTCGTTCCACCATTCGATCATATTCTTCTTTGGTATATTGTTTATTCAAAATACAATACTTTTTATGTTGCAATCCAATGCAACCAAAACAACTTTCGCAGGCATTTAACATCTCGCAATAACGAAGACTGCCCGAATACCAATTGTAATTGCCAAAAGCCACGTCCTGGCATGCCCGACTGACGACCGCCATATAAACCGGCCCCGGAGAGTTGGGCCACCCTGCCGAATAGCAACTGTAGGCCGTCATGGCATCCCCCAAAGAAATACTGTTCACACAATCTTCGGAATTGAATCCTTCGTAAGCGTTCTCACAATTGCGACAATTGTAAAGGTGATCCCCGGTAACATTTTCGCAGTTGAGATTATGAAGCGCCCTTTGTATCGTTTTCCGGCATAACGTTTCAAATTCTTTTTTCCCTTTTTCCAGCGCTGTGAAGGATCCGTCAAAAACGGTATTTTTTATCTTTTCAAATTCCTCTTTGGTACAGGGCTTGTTGAACGCGTAATAGCTTTTATTGGCCAGATTGGATGAAAAAATACAGTGGTCACACCCGTGCATTTGGTGACAAAAATAACTCTCTTTGCAATTCATCGATTCTTCGACAAAAAAACACTGATAACTGTCGTTCACGTTGGAGCAATAATAACAGAGCGTTGAACCATTGGTGATCAGGGAATCAAAAACGTCTTTATCATCGACCATCCAATACGAGTAGTAGAGGTTTTCGCAACGCGCGACCAGCGAATTGAGGTAGCAGTTTCGGGATTGACGGATATGGCTGTTGTAATCGCAATTTTCGCAGTTAAAAATGGAAGTTCCCTCGCGTGGGACAACCGCTTGAAGTTCCTGGAATTGTTCGAAGAAAGAGCGGGAAAAATCAAATGCACGACCATATTCCAAAGCATCCCATGTGTCCCCCCACCAGATTTTGTTCTGATAGACTTTGTACGGACTATCCGGCGCGTATGCGCTTAAAATATTCTCTCCTGTCGCGTCGCATTTACGTCGATAAAGCTTCCATTCGTTACGAAACGCCATGAGTACCCGAAAGCGTTCGGTGGGGCAAAGCGTCGGCAAAGGAACACCCAATCGCTTGCAGAGTTCAACTTCTTTATCGGAAATTTCAAACGCCTGACCCGATATGGCGCAAATCGCTTGTTGTGACATAGGGAGATTGTTTCAAATCTCTCTTATTGTAAACTCTCTTGTCTGAAATACAAATACTCCTTTTTATGAACAAAAAACCGCCTTCAGGGCGGTCAATAGTTTTTCGCAATGGTATTGTGTTTTAACATCTTCGCAAAGATGGCATAATAGACATTTTTAGGTGTTAAAAAGTTAGATTTGTGGCTACATTAAGCCATTAAAACTAATCTTTTTATTATGGGATATAAAAAAATGCT
>PFOK01000130.1 GCA_002792495.1 Candidatus Peregrinibacteria bacterium CG_4_10_14_0_2_um_filter_43_11
TGACATTCACGCATCACTTTTTAAAGGTTTCAGGGTACATTTCTCAATGGATTCCTTTTACCGTTTAGGGTACATTTAGATTTGGACAAGACTGGACTTTCGGGCTTCCGGTGAGAAGTGGTATACTGCGAGCACTGTTACTTAAAAAATATATATAAGATTACAAAATTTAAAATTACAAGATTAATTTTGTAATAGTCCGCCTAAGGCGGACGTTTGTAATCTTCAATTCTCTAATCGCGAATGCAATGAGCGTTTGTAAACAATGTCAATCATCGTTTGAAGTCACGGATGCTGATCGTCAGTTTTACGATCATATTGATGCCCCCGAGCCCACTTTTTGTCCACAATGTCGTCAGCAACGTCGATGTGCCTGGCGAAATGAACGTGAACTTTATCATCGCAAGTGCGATTTAACCGGCAAACAAATCATCTCCATCTATTCTCCTGATAAACCCTTCCCTGTGTATGCTCAGGAGGAATATTGGGGGGATGGGTGGGAAGGATTGGATTACGGAATGAAGATTGATTTGGAAAAACCATTTTTTCCTCAGTTTGCCGAGTTGATGCAAAAAGTCCCCCGTCTCGCAATTGTGAATAAACAAGCTGAAAATAGTGATTACTGTAATTATTCTTTTGCCAATAAAAATTGCTATCTCACTTTTGGTAATCATTACGAAGAGGATTGTCTTTATGGGCATTATTCCACGAAGAATAAAAATTGTATGGATTATTTTTGGACGTATGCCAGTGAGTTGTGTTACGAAGTGATTTATTCCAAACACTGTTATAAATCGGTTTTTCTTGATCATTGTGAGAATGCTTCCGAGTGTTATTTTTCCGTTGATCTCAAAAACTGTAAAAACTGTATTTTCTCTTCAAGCCTTCGCAATAAACAGTATTACATTCTTAATGAACCCCATACTAAAGAGGAATATTTTAAAAAATTAGAATCCTTTGCCTTTAGTGGTTACGAGCGATTTCAGGATGCTAAACAATTCTTTTTGGGTGATTTTCGTAAGCGTTTTCCTTTTCGTTCGATCTATCAAACGAATTGCGAAAATTGTGAAGGAGGGAGTCATGAAAACTGTAAAAATCTTCGGTATTCTTTTGATTGTACGGGTTGTGAAGACTCTGCTTATGGGTTTCAGATGGATGAAACTTATTCATCAGTCGATAATACTTGTACGGGGTATGATCGTTGTGAACTTTGCTATGAATCTATTGGCATTAATGGTGCTTTCAACAATATGGTTTGTGATTCCTGTTGGCATTCGAGTGATTTGAATTATTGTGGTTTTTGTTTTTCTTCTCAGAATTTATTCGGGTGTATTTCGCTCAAACACAAAAAATACTGCATTTTGAATAAACAATACACTCAACAGGAATACGAGGCTCTGGTTCCTAAAATCATCGGGAGCATGCAGCGTCATGGGGAATGGGGAGAATTTTTTCCCGCTATATTCAGTCCTTTCGGTTATAACGAAACGATCGCGCCATACGATTTTCCCATGACTCGCGATGAGGCTAAAAAACGAGGGTGGAATTGGTACGACGATTTCTCGGCTAAATCTTACAAAGGGGTCTCTTATGAAATTCCGAATGATATCCAGGATGTTCCTGACGATATTGTTAAACAGGTGTTGACTTGTGATGTGACGAAAAAGCCTTACAAAGTCATTCCACAGGAATTAAAATTTTATCGTGAAATCGGAATACCTGTTGCCCACCGTTCACCCGCGGAGCGACATATGGACCGAATCAAGCTTCGTAATCCCCGCTATTTGTGGGATCGCGAATGTACGAAATGCAATAAAGCTATTCAAACTACCTATGCTCCGGAGCGTCCGGAAACGGTGTTGTGTGAGGAATGTTATTTGAACGAAGTTTACTAATGTAAACTTTATTATAAGATTACAAAATTCAAGATTCCAAAATTAATTTTGTAATAGTCCCGCCAGAGGCGGGACGTTTGTAATCTTCAATCCTCTAATCGCGAATGCAATGAGCGTTTGTAAACAATGTCAATCATCGTTTGAAATAACTGATCGTGAACGTGTGTTACGCGACCAGATTGCGTCCGCGGTCGGTGGAAAAAATTGTGTGTTTCCCGATCCAAAATTGTGTCCACAATGTCGACGTCAACGGCGATTGGTGTTTCGTAATGAGCGCCATATGTATCACCGTAAATGTGACTTAACCGGCAAGCAAATCATCGCGATTTATCCACCGGATGCTCCTTTTCCGGTTTACGATTCGGAGGCGTGGTTTGGAAACAGTTGGGATCCCCGTGATTACGGTCAGGAATTTGATTTCTCCCGTCCGTTTTTTGAGCAGTTCGCCGAGCTTCAAAAAAAGGTTCCCCGTCTTTCACGGGTTTTTCTGAATAACGAAAACTGCGATTTCTGTAATATCGTTGGGGATTCCAAAAATTGCTATCTCATTTACGGCTCCATTTACTGTGAGGATTGTTATTATGGTTCCCCCTTTTATTGTAAAAATTGCGTGGATAGCCTGGTCATTCGTCGTTCTGAGTATTGTTATGAATGTATTGATTCCGACACTCTGTATGAGTGTCAGTATTGTCAGGATTGTTCCACTTCCCATAATCTTTCTTTTTGTTACGACCTGGAAGGATGTCGTGATTGTTTTATGTGTGTGGGGTTACGTCATAAACAGTATTATATTCTCAACAAACTTCATTCCAAGGCCGATTATGAGGCAAAAATGAAAGAAATTAAATTGGGGTCTCACTCCGTTATTCAACATCTTAAAAAACAATTTCAGGAATTCAAACTCAGGTTTTCTCACAAATTCATGTCCGGTACCGGGAATGAAAATGTCGTTGGGGATCATCTTTATAATTCCAAGGATTGTTATTGGACTTTTTTCAGTCAGGATTGTGAAGGCGTAGGTCTTTCCACTCAACTCTTGAATGCACATCATGTTCTTTCCTGTGATTATGGAGAGTATGGATCTTTTTTGTATGAAGTGAGTGGTCACTATAAAGTGATGAACTGTGCTTTTTGTTCATGGATTTGGGATAATACTTCCAATCTTCTTTACTGCGAAGGCGCAACTCAGGGGAGTAAAGATTGTTTTGGTTGTGTGAGTATGAAGCGAGGACAATACTGTATTTTAAATAAACAATATACCAAAGAGGAATATGAACGGATGGTAGAACGAATTGTGGAACATATGGTGAAAACGGGGGAATGGGGGCAATTTTTTCCACCGGAATATTCCTTATTTGGCTATAATGAAACGTTGGCATATGATTATTTTCCGCTTTCTAAAGAAGAAGTTTTGGAACGGGGCTGGAAGTGGCGTGATGATATGGGGGCAAAGTCTTATAAGGGTCCTCTTGTCGAAATTCCGGATTTGATTTCTGACACCTCTGATGATATTTGCGATAAAATTTTGATTTGTGAAGTTTCAGGAAAGCCTTACAAAATCATTCCTCAGGAATTCGCTTTTTACCGTCGCTTCAGTATTCCTCTCCCACGTCGTTGCCCGGATGTTCGTTATTATGATCGTCTTGCTCTTCGTAATCCTTGTTATTTATGGAATCGCGAATGCGCGAAATGCAAAAAACCTATTCAAACCTCTTATGCTCCGGAGCGTCCGGAAACGGTGTTGTGTGAGGAATGTTATTTGAATGAAGTTTACTAATGTAAACTTTA
>PFOK01000088.1 GCA_002792495.1 Candidatus Peregrinibacteria bacterium CG_4_10_14_0_2_um_filter_43_11
CACTTTACCAAAAACCCTTTTTTCGTTTATACCAAAACAAAATTAGCCCCTCACTCAAAACTTTCTTGGGACACTAGTGCACGTAAGACAGAGAATTTGACATCATGTTGTAAAATTTGTACAATCGACCTCCTGTAATCATTTAACCCTCCTTACCATGGGAATTGGAAAATTATTTAAAAGACTTGTTGGTGATTCACAACCTGGTGATTATATAAAGCCAGATTATGTACCCTCATTTCTTCGAACTGATGCTGTCGACAAGTTGGGAGCTGTTAAGCGCCAGTCAGTCGAAGGCGTTCGAGGAGACGTTTTAGCCACCTTAAGGTCTGCTGCCTGGGATGCAAGACAAGTAAAGGATCGGGGAGCCGCCTCGGCAATTGATACAGCAATTCGCGACGTGGAAGAAGGAAAGCATGGACAAGAACGATTGGTAAGAAAAGGAAGAACGGCGTTAACGGAAGCATTAGGAGTAGCTCAAGATCAAGGTTTGAGAAGGTTGTTGGAAGAACGTGCCGGAGTGTTTTCATCGATTTTGGAATCTGGAGCCAAAAAGGCGTCAGGAAGAAGTCGAGATGCGCGCGAAGAATCAAGGGGTACCGGAGGAGGGAAACATCATGGAAAACCTCAGTCGGGATCATCCAAAAGAGACGCCGAACCCAAGAAGGCTTCCCCCTTGGTCGAAATTGATGGAAAGAAAATAAATTTACGAAATTTTCCAGACGGAGCGTTGGTGGCCGAAGTTTTTGGTATGCAAATTGAAAAACGGGTTAGAAAAGGGCAACTCGATACGGTTCATGCCCTTATTTTGGTGTGCCCGGGAATGCCGGGGGAAGAATTTACATCGGATGCAGAAGGGTATGCAAAAGCGCGCGCAAAAGCGCGGGTTTTATTGCAGGGGTTACAGGCAACAAATCCTCACTTGATTGTACGAACAGACAAGGCGGGAAAAGTAACTTTATTGGATTTAGCCACCCTTAGGGATGGCACGGTGGTAGAAACCGTAAGGGGAGAAGGGGGGATCGTTTTGCCGGTAAGAAAATACAGTAGTGGTGGAACTCCAATCCTTCGGGTTGATTGCAGTGGTTTCGCTGGTGCTCCTATGGGGTTAGACAATCCTTACATGGCTACCAAAGGAGGTCTCGATATTGCGATGAGGAGTGCGAGAGAGGGAGTGGTCGCAATAAAAACATATCGTGAAAGTGAAGTGGAAAGGTCGAGATTGGCCGGTGAAGCCAAAAGACAGGAAGAAAAAGCGCGGGGTGAGCGTATTACGCAGACCAGTGAGCAATACGGATGGTTGCATAAAGCCGTGGCAGGCCATGCTTATTTTGATTTGAATCGTCTTTCAGCATGTGAAGATAGATTAAGAAGACGGAGAGATTTGCCTTCTGCGGATGTAGACCTGCTTCATACTTTAAGTGAGGCTTTCCGCGGTATTTTTGTTCCGCAAGGAATTACTGTTTCACTGAATCCATATGCTTATATGGATCAAGATATGGATCAAGATGTTGTAAAAATCAAGGCGATAGCTGCTTATTGCCGAACAGATAAACCTGCTTCAGCTTCAGACGGATCAGCAGATGGAGGGAAAAGAGTAGGTTTTACCCCGGATGCAGCCAGCGGTTCTTGTGTGGATTTAGGAAAACTTCTTGATGATGTATACGCTCTCAGAAAGCAAACTTACGCGGGAGTTTATGGTCATAAGAGAATTGAGGGGGCTCTTTTGGTTTTGGAAGAAGCTGTGCGTGTAGGCGTGACTCCCACGGTTCATGGGTCAAAAACTCATTGTTGTCGAATGGAGCCGGAAGAACTTGCCGACTATTTGGATTTGGTGGCCGCGGACTGCAGAGAAAGAATGCCATCCTCTCCATCAACAGTGTCTGCCCCCGAAGTCGCACCGGCAAATCAAACATGCAAAATAGATACAGAGCTACTCGATACACTACTCCTTGGGAGTCATGGGAAAGGTCGTGAAGAATTTGACCTACTGGATCGTTTAGTTGGGGCAACTTACGCCATACAGTCCCATTACGGAACGGATGATGATTTATTCGTGTCGGTTCCTGCTTCTGCTTTAGGGATAACGCAATCGGACACGGATGACTTGAGATCATTAGAAACAGAAAGATTATTGGATTTGGCAAGAGCCATTGTTCGTTATGCCGAAGATCAGGGGTATCTAAAAAAAGAAGAAGTTCCCCCTCCTCCCTTGTCTCGGGAGGCAGTCATTGCGGAATTACAGGGAGAGGCTAAAAGATTTGCAGATCAGGCAAGCGGTTCAGGAAGAGCTACTCCGGCGGCTTTTTTCGAAGGAGATTACATCCCCGAAGGAAAACGGGATTATGATGCCATTCGTATGCATTTAAGAAGACGAACGACAGAAAGAAATACCTCCTTTTCTTTGAGCGGTTTTTTAAGAACCGTAGAAGAAAAAGGGGTCACATCTAAATCGCAACAGCATATAAATGAATTACGAAAATTGGTTGATGCCACGAAAATAGACCGGGATTCTTTTTTCTCTATTTGGCTCAGCGGAAGAGTAATCGATAAAGTCTTAAAAACCTATTCTGCTGATTCACCGGAAGAACGAGAGACTTACATTCACATTCTTCATGATTATTGTTTCAGTCCACCACGAGGGGTAGGAATAAAAGGTTCCGTCGCTCCTAAGGTAGAGGGTCACGATTACGGTGCCATCGCGGGGAAATTAGGCATCCGTGAAGGAGGGCGAGATTATGGATATGACTTAGAAGATTTGATCGCAGGAAGTGAACTATTTTTACAAGGGCTCACCCCGGAGGATCAAAGAAGATTTGAAGAGCTTAGAGCTATGTCAGGGGTATTAAATTATATGTATGTATCATCTGAATTCCTTGATGCATTGGATGAAGCTGGTGGAGATTTTGAAATTGAGATCGGTATACTGCACGCTTTTTGTTTTGGTGCTCCCGTTGCTCCGGCAACCGCAACGGCAGGAGTAGCTTCTTTAAGAGATCTCCCGAGCCATTCTTGCGCGATTGCTTCCTCCCGATTCCGGTGAAGGGGAGTTGGACATTGCCGGCTTAAGAAGCATTGTGGCGCCAATGGTAAACGGACTGAATTGGGCACATAAAAACAAGTGGGCTATGCTACTAAAATTACACGATGCCGCGGAAAGCCCCGGAGCGCGATGGCATGTACCCCATGAGATAGCCGTGCGGGCTTCACATTTTGTGGCACACGCTGAAGGAAAAGATTTACGATATGTTATCGATGAACTATATGCCCATTGTTTTTTAACACCCGCAAGTGCAGGTACAAGGACTGTAGCAGTGCCTAGCAATTTAAATTATGAGGCAGTGGCAAAAAGAACATTGAAACCATCTGATGAATGCGAAAATCCTTATAGCGTTGCAGGGCATTTAGGTTTTGTGGATAGCAACATGGATCTGGCAGAGAGAATATCTTTATTAACCGATGATGACT
Organism: Candidatus Peregrinibacteria bacterium CG_4_10_14_0_2_um_filter_43_11; assembly: GCA_002792495.1. Classification (GTDB taxonomy): domain Bacteria; phylum Patescibacteriota; class Gracilibacteria; order UM-FILTER-43-11; family UM-FILTER-43-11; genus UM-FILTER-43-11. Next base: position 3,469 of record PFOK01000088.1, read on the forward strand.
ATCAAAATTAACCGATGATGACTATCAAATGCTTGCAGAATGAAAGCGATTAGCCGAAGTGGCTCCTGGAGGATATATTGAATTGGGTAGAGGAACAGATCTTTCAGATCTTTTTGGTTTAATATCCTTTGATTCGGGAAAATTTGCTCGTCAAATTCGTACTTTGCATTGCCATTGTTTCGGCACTTTCACCCCAACTAACGCTTAATAGCCAGTGGCTATATTATTTCGTTAAGAACTTCTCACCCACCACTTTCCAAATCGCATCGCTCACTTCCTCAATGCTTCCGCTCGCGTCAATCAAGTGAATAGCGGGGTAATCGTCTTTGATTTTTTCGTAGTTTTCCCGGATTTTCTTCAGTTTTTCGTGCTTTTCAAACAATTCAAATTCACTCCCGCGGCCACGAATGCGTTGTAAGCAGATTTCCGGATCCAATTTAAACAAAAACGTGATGTCCGGAACGCGAAAAAAGCGACTCAGTTCTTTGAGCCAATCCATTTCTACCGCGAGCGCGCCGTAAGCGAGGGTCGAAAAAAAGTAACGGTCGGTAATCACCACTTGTCCGTTCGCCAGTGCGGGCTCAACAGTATTTTTTAGGTGTTCCGCACGGTCCGCGGAAAATAAAAGTTGCAATCCCTCCGGCGATGCCTGCCATTTGTGTTGAAGTACCTCCCGGATAATTCGTCCCGTCGGAGTGTCGATTGTCGGTTCTTTGGTAATAATAGCGGCGAATCCGCGGCCCTCCAGTCGCTCCGCCAAAAGCCGTGTCTGTGTGGAGGATCCCGATCCGTCCAATCCTTCGAATGCGATGAACATAATCGTAAAATTAATGAACCATTTGGGGGTATTATAACATCATTAACAAAAATTTGAATGTAGGGACAAGTCGCGACCTGTCCCTA
>PFOK01000118.1 GCA_002792495.1 Candidatus Peregrinibacteria bacterium CG_4_10_14_0_2_um_filter_43_11
TAAAACAACAAGGAAAACCGAAGTTTGGCAGAGAATTACGGTAACCGTTTATTTTTATCTACTGCGGCCGATTTACGGTAAAATGATGTCTAAACCAGTGTGTTATCCCCACTAAAAGTAAGCTTTGTTAGGTTGTCGGTGAATGAAATCGGAAATTAGAAATCGGAAATTAACTAAAAAATCGCATTTGTGCCTGCCATATCCGTCTTGGCATGAAGAGACTGGGGCAGGCAAGGTTTCCGGTTTCAAATTACAAATTTCAACATTATTCTATGTTGTATGAATGGAACATTGTAGGGCATCAACAGCAACTGACCCGGTTGGAATCGGATATTAAGACGAATAACCTCAGTCATGCCTATCTTTTTAGCGGACCACGTCAGACTGGTAAATTTCGTATCGCCAGAATTTTTGCTTCCATTTTGCAGTGTGGTGATCGTTTTTCTATTCACTCCAAGCTTTACAAACAAATTATTGCAGGAGGCCATCCCGATACGGTTTTAATGAAAGACGATGGAGACTCCCTAAAGATCGATACGATTCGAAAGATGATCGTGCGCGTCAATTTAACGACGCAAAGCAATTACCGACTGATTTTGATCGAAAATATCGAACGCATGCCAACCGAGGCTCAGAATTCTTTTCTTAAAACTCTGGAAGAGCCTCCTGACAAAACTGTTTTTGTGCTCACAACCAATCGCCCCAATCATGTTTTGCCAACCATTCGTTCACGCGTTCGTCATTGTCAGTTCTTTAACGTGAGCGATGAAACTCTGATGGATTTTTTACAAAAAAAATTCCCCAGGGAACGGGCTCATTTTGAAGAAATAATCAACATCGCCCAAGGGCGTCCCGGTTTGGCCATATCACTTGTGGAACATCCGGAAGCCTTGAGTCATCAACGTGACATGTATGCCAAGATTGAGGAGTTTTTTAAAAGGAACAATTTGGCCAATAAATTCCGTTTTGCGGATGAAATCACGGATGATTCTTCCGATGATCATCGGCAGTTGGATTTGTTTTTTGATGCCTTCACCCGCTATTTAAGAAAACTGCTTTTGGAATACACCGAACAGGATCATCATCCGTTAAAATCCCGTTTCGGAATGAATGACATCGTGAATTTATTTGAGTATTTGGAAAAAACAAGTTATCTTATTGAACGCAATATAAACAAGAAACTGGCTCTCGAAAATCTACTCATCCAAACTGAAAAATAAAAGTAGCTGATGTGCCTGCGACAAAAAAAAGATTGACGTCGAAAATTTTGAAGTCAATCGTCCGATGTTATTTTAGTTTTATGCCACAATTGTATATTTTTATTTTAGCTCTTCTGACTATAGCCGTTATTATTTTTAGGCGTGACTTTGTTGTGAAACGGGAACAGAAAACGGAGTTTAAAAAACAAGTTACCCTGAAGCTGGTCGCTTTCAAAAAAGAAGAGGCCGATAGCGTGGTTCCCACACGTTTTCGGGATTCTCACAGTGAAGAGCGGAAAAAACAAAAATTCGATTTCGCAAAACACAAAGAGCTCGTCCGTAAGGCGGATGTCGCAATCAACAAAGAACATTGGCAGGAGGCAAAACAGTTTTTGATCCAATCCCTTGCGGAAACAAGCAAAGAATTACCGGTTTATTTAAAGTTGGGAAAGATCTACATGGAAAGTGGTGACTTGAAAAAGGCGGAAACACTGTACATGCGTCTGCGTGAAATCGACCCGGACAATGCCTCTGTTCACGAACAGTTGGCTAAGATTTACACAAAGAAAAAACGGTATAAAGAAGCGATCTCGCATTATGTAAAAGCGGTTGAATTGGACGAAGCAAGTGATGAGACTTTGTTCCATTTGGGGAAACTCTATCAATTGCTTATGCGGTATTCACTCGCCGCGGAATGCTTTCGTCGTGCCGCGGAAAAAAAGCCGCGCAATGTGGACTATTTGTTTTTGCTGGCCGAAGCTTGTGCAGAGGATGATGATTATGATAATGCACTTTTTACTTATGAAAAAATCCTGACCCTTGAACCCTATAATGAACGGGCGGAGACAGCCTCTCAGGAAGTGCGGATGAAAATGAAGGAAACGGAAATAGTGATTTCCAATATTACTACCCACCAACATAATGGTAAAACGAAAGAACCGGAGAGCGAAATAACGGTTGAAATTTGAGATTTGAAATTTGAAACTTTTCCGGTTTCCAGTTTTTAATTTCCAATTTCTAATTTTTATAACCCATGACTCATTTCGCTGACCGATTAACGAACCGCATCAATCAATTGAGCAATCCCACCGTTGTCGGATTGGATCCACGGCTTGGTAGTATTCCTCATTTCATCCGCGAAAAAGCGGTGGCCGAATTCGGAAAAACCACCGAGGCAGTGGCTCACGCTTTTTTGGAATTTAATAAAGGAATTATCGACGCGACAGCGGATATTGTTCCCGCCGTCAAACCTCAAATCGCGTTTTATGAATGTTACGGACACCATGGCTTTTTGGCCTATGAGGAAACCGTAAAATACGCGCAACAAAAGGGAATGATTGTGATCGGAGACGGGAAAAGGAATGACATTGGATCAACTGCACAGGCTTACGCGGAGGGGCATTTGGGATTGGTGGATTTATTTGATACTCCAACGCCGATGATTAACGCGGACGCACTGACCGTTACCCCTTATTTGGGAACGGATGGAATTGCCCCCTTTACCAAAGTGTGTGATGAACAGGAAAAAGGAATTTTTGTGTTGGTCAGAACTTCTAACCCCTCCGCGGATGAAATTCAGGGACAAAGCGTGGGGGATCAATTGTTTGACGAATATATGGCCACATTGGTGGAAGGCTGGGGACGCGAAGTGATTGGGGAAAGCGGATTTAGCGCGGTGGGTGCTGTTATAGGTGCGACTTATCCCGAGGAAGCAAGAATTTTGAGGAATCTGATGCCAAATCAGATCTTTTTGGTTCCCGGTTATGGCGCCCAAGGAGGCGGGGCGGACGATGTGAAACCCTGTTTTTACGCGAATGGCACGGGAGCGATCGTGAATTCATCCCGCGGGATTATTTTTGCGTATGAGAAGGCGGGGAAACCCGGTGAAGCTTACGCCGAGGCGGCTCGGGAGGCGGCGCTAATGATGAAAGAAAACTTGGGGAAACTGTTTTAATCTCCCGGTGTCGAATTAGTATATTCCA
>PFOK01000072.1 GCA_002792495.1 Candidatus Peregrinibacteria bacterium CG_4_10_14_0_2_um_filter_43_11
CGTGCACCGACACGGAATTCTTTTTTCGTCATTCCGTGCACCGACACGGAATTCTTTTTTCGTCATTCCGTGCACCGACACGGAATTCTTTTTTTGTCATTCCGTCCCCCTTCGTCATTCCGTGCACCGACACGGAATTCTTTTTTCGTCATTCCGTGCACCGACACGGAATCCCTTTGCCCAAGTTAGGCAAACCATTTATCCGATGTAGAGATGCGGCATGCCGCATCTTTTTAATAAAAGGATAATGATGCAAGGCACGGGGAAAATAAGAATTTACTGATTATACCCTAAACACCACTCTGGCGCAACGCTTTTTTCTTCTGGCTTATACATATAATGATGTATCTTTATTGAAAAGAAGAAAAAACAAAATCCCCCCATGGAATATCAAACCGTTATTGGACTGGAAATCCACGCCCGTATCAACAGCAAAACCAAAATGTTTTGTCGATGCGACAACGGCATTTTTGATGAGCAGCCCAACATGCATGTGTGTCCCATTTGTATGGGTTTTCCGGGGATGTTGCCTGTCACCAATCAAGAGGCGATCAAAAAAGGTGTCAAGGCGGCATTGGCATTGGGTTGTGAAATAAAAGAATTTTCCAAATTCGACCGCAAGAGTTATTTTTATCCTGATCTTCCCAAAGGATTTCAGATCTCCCAATACGACAAACCCATTTCCGAAAACGGAAGCATCACAATCACGCTTGCCGATGGCACTACAAAACCGATTCGTATCGAACGTTTGCACCTGGAAGACGACGCCGGAAAGCTCATCCATACTGCGGGAGGGTCTTTGGTGGATTTCAACCGTTCGGGTACACCGTTGATGGAAATCGTCAGCGCACCGGACATGAACAGTCTTGAGGAAGCAAGCGCGTATGCCCGTCAGATTCAAAAAATCGTGCGTTATGTGAACGCGTCGGATGCGGACATGGAAAAAGGGCAGATGCGATTTGATCTCAATATCTCCCTGCGTCCGAAAGGTCAGAAAGAACTGGGGGTGAAGGTGGAAATTAAAAATCTCAATTCTTTTCGCAGTCTCGAAAAAGCGATCGGGTACGAGATCAGACGGCAGGATGAACTCCTTGAAAATAATGGACAGATTGTCCAGGAAACCCGCGGTTGGGATGACGAAAAAGGGCTTACCGTAACGCAAAGAACCAAAGAAGGCGCGGCCGATTACCGCTATTTCCCTGAGCCGGATATCCCGCCCCTTGTGATCACAAGGGAAATGATTCAAGCACTCAAAAAGGAAATTCCGGAGTTGGCAGATGCCAAGGCGGAACGTTACCGAACAAAAATGAAACTTCCCGGTGACATCGCTCGGCAGCTCGCGGCGGATGCCTTGCTTGCCGATTATTTTGAAAAAGCAGTTGAAGTTTCCGGTGCGGCAAAAAAAACGGCCAACTGGATTCTCTCGGAACTCACGGGTTTATTAAACGAAAAAGGTCTCACAGTCGGCGGAAGCAATCTTTCTCCTCAAAACCTCGGCAAACTCGTCAGGCTCATCGAAGAAGGCGTGATCACGGGGAAGATCGCCAAAGATATTTTTATAGAAGTGGCTGAAGGCGATTTGGATCCGGAGAAATTTGTCGAAGAAAAAGGATTGAAGGTCATGAGTGATACAGGGGAATTGGAGGGGGTTTGCAAAGGAGTCATCGATCGAAATCCGGAAATCGTCGCGTCATTCAGGGAAGGAAAGGAAAAGGCTTTGGGTGCTCTGGTCGGTCAGGTGATGGCGGCAACCAAAGGCTCTGCCAATCCCAAAGCGGTGAATGAAATTTTAAAAAAAATAATATCCTAATTGAAGGTGGGGATCACTATCCTTGCCAATACCAAAATGCAACATTTCCCAATCAAAATTACCATCGATAAGACCAAATGCCCCCGTCAGCCAGTGGGTGCCCGCAGCCATTCAGGAGTTATAAAAAAAAGCCCCTAAAGTGGCATTTCACACTCCGTTTTTATTCACCTTTAACCTTTACCCCATGACTTCACAATTTAAAACCTTTCTCAAATTCGTTGCCAACGCCGCCATTGTCTTATTGCTAATAGCGGTTGTGGTTCCCGGCATTTACCGGGCCACCCAAAAAGTTCCGCCTTCTTCGGCGGACGTAACGCAGTTGCTCAGCGCCGATGTGCAGAATTTTTTCGGTACGAATTTGCTTCTGCTGACGTTCGATCAGCCGCTACCCTCCCCGACAGCCGGTGCGGACAATTGCGATCTTAATCCCATGAATCCCGACGAAGGAGCGGTGGCAGACACCTGTTATGTAAATAAAGGACTGTACTATCTCGATAACGGAACAGCAATGGTCACCGTTTATATTGCCAGGGCCGCCGAATTCGCGGCGACTCTCTCACTGGAGGGGTATACCACAAGCCAGGCGGTGGCATTAATTGCTCCTCAGAATGGTCCTCCTATCATACCTAATCCAGCTGAAGACACCTTCACCTTAACACCATCAGGAAATTTCACGGGAGTATCCGAGTTAGCCGGAACTTATCTCGTTGGCTGTAGCGGCAATTGCACGACTCAGCCGGGGAACGGAGTGAATAATCTTTTTTTAACCGACAGCGACACTACCGGCTCCGGGCTTGACGGGCGTGATTTTTCAGTCACATGGGTGCCGAAAACAGGACAAAACGTTCCTGCGGGGTATCAGAGTACACGGATCTACATCGTCAACCAGAATACGGCTCTCACCTCTTCCAACGTGACCATCGACGGTTGCGGGGGCAATCCATGTATGGATAAAGGTTTTTTTAACCAGTATAACCAGTCTGCCTATTCGCTTGCCCAGATGGAAATCGCGGACAGCTCGGGAAGTCAGTGGAACCCGATCATAGAATACAAGGCCTGTGTACTGATAGACGCCACAGCCGACACTCTGGATTGTTCCCCTGAGGCTTCCGTTACCGCGGACAGCGTGGAGGACTCCAGCGGTTCATTTATCCAACACATGAGCGCTTTCAATTATGTCAGTGGCGCTAAAATGACTCTATACGCACAAGTTTTTGACGATCAGACTGGTGATGCCGATTTTCAGGCAGGCACGGATGGAGCCGCGATTCAAATGATATATGGCACCTCCTCTGGCGCAGTCACCACTGCCGTTTCAGCCACCAAAGTGAGTGGCACTCCCAACGGATGGCAATTCCAAACCACCGCGACAAATACCGAAAACTTATATTATTACCTCAAGGTTACTGATAAAAGCGGCAATATCCGTTACTTCACCAAAAATCCATCAGTGGATATGAGTGCTCAATCGACGGCAGAGCAGGCCGCCGCCGCCGCTTTCATGGTCACTCCGGTTGTGGCAGGTGACTACACCATTTCCGGTACGGTTTACGATGCTTCGACAGGAAACGCGATTGCGGCGGATAGCGCAACCGTATTTTTAAGCGGATTAGCCGTTCCCGCAGTGACCACAAGCACAGGCATTTATGAATTCACAAATATTCCAGCGGGTTCTTATGATATCGGTGCCGCAAAAGCCGATTATTGTGAACAAATGCGTTTTGAAACCGTTTCAGCCAGTAAGACAGGAGTCAATTTTAGTCTTAATCCCGGCTTTTGCTCTTTCCAAATGCCGGGGGAAGGCGGTGGCCCGGGAGGCAAACCTCACGTCATGTTCTCCACTCCTCCCGAATTCGACAACTTCGCCCCCATCGATCAGTCCATCTATGTCGGCCTTGACCAAGAGCTCAATCCTACAACCGTGAACGATGTGGATGCCACCGGTGCGACAGATAAAATCTATCTGACTACCGACAACGGAACTACAAAAATAGCGGGCACTGTGACTTATTGCTCTTCCTCCTCCTCTCCGGGGTGTTCGTCACTTCATCCGGGAGACACCAATGTCATTCTTTTCACACCCGCCTCCAATCTAACGGCCACCACGGGTTACACGTTGGTCATTGGCAGTGGGGTTACTTCCACTTCCGGCCAATCCATTGACGGCAATCGTCCGGGGGGTGGTCATGAGATTTCTTTCTTCACTTCCGGGAATGCCTTTAATAACTTCGCTCAGGATATCGGTTATAATTTCGGTTCCGGAGGGCAGTACATGCCGCCTTATGTGGAAGCGGTATTTCCCGGCCCGGGAATGCAATATCCGCCCAACACCAAAATAGCCATTACCTTTAGTGAGCTGATGAAAGCGGACACATTGGTAACAGCAAATTTCAAACTATTAAAGTCAAGCGTGGAACAATCTTTCACACTCACTGCAGACACCACCAACAAAATTGTTGTTCTCACGCCCGCGTCTGTTCTCACTTCAGGGGAATACGAAGTACGGGTTATGGGAGCGGTCGCCAATCAGTCCGGCATTCCCATGATGGATACCACTCAATATGGAGCTTCCCCCGCTTTCATCAGCTTTTTTGAAGTTGCGGGCAGTAATGATGCAACAGCCTCCTCCGTTTACCCCATGAATCCAAACAATGCCACAGGTGTTGCCGTGAATAGACCCATTGAATTCGGTTTCAGTGAAGCCCTGGACCCCAGTACAGTCACGGTCAGTAATATCACGTTGAGTCGTGGTAGTACCGGTGTTTCCGCCACCGTGGAGTACAGACCCGGTGGCAATTTGGTCATTGTTCCCAACAACGTTCTTGCACCAAATACAGCTTATACAGCCGGTTTTACGGCTAGCGTAACCGACTTGTCGGGCGTGGCGATGACCGCGCAGAATTTTTCCTTTACAACCGGCGCGGCCGATACGGTACAGCCAAATATCACGGAAACCCGTTGTGACGATTACACCTGTAACATCCGCTTCACAGAACCGATGAATAGCAAGCGTGAAACCGCGGGAGTTACGGAATGGGCGGGCAGTGTGCTCAATAGTGCAAACTGGACTCTCCAGCGAACGGCGCCAAGTTCATCGGCCATCAGCCTTTCCGGTATGCCGATCTCTTACAACAAAGACGATTATTCCGCGACCATACAGGGTATTTCCGGCTTAACGAACGGAGATACATTTCAGATAACCGTCGGAACAAATGTCGGCGATCTTTCCGGCAATCTTGTATCAACAGCCGATAGTGCCAATGTATTCACCGGTATCGCGGAAAACAGTGCCGAAACTTACGGTTTTAACAGCAAAGAAGGTTCTATGTTCGGCCCCCCCAAGGCGAATATGATGACAATGGGGGGTGGCCCCGGCGGCCCAGGTGGAATGATGGACATGAAGGCTACCGGCGGTTTCGGAGGCTTCACCCCGGAGCAATTTTTCAGTGGCGATGCGGTCATGGCCTACCCTTTCAGTGACATGGCAGGCATGGATGTGAATGTCTTCCAGGTACGCCTGCCTGTTTCTCAACTCGGAATAGAAGGCGGTCTTTTGGATCAGGATCAGATTGTCCTTACTTTTCCAACCGGAACCGATATCACAAACACCCGTCAGGATACACAGTCTCCATACCTTCGTGATTTTACCGAATTTGACGCGGGCAAAATCACATTCGATTCCGCTCTGGATAGCGATGGCATCGCGGTTGATACCGCTTCCCGTACCGTTACCATTCAGCTGGATGTCACGGAAGGCACACCGGGAGCGAATGATCGTGTAACAATCGACCTACGCGGTATCGTGAATCCTACCATCCCACGCGATCCTTCCAACGGATACACTGTCGGAGTTAAATTAAAACGTGCAGGAACCGTGCGAGCCAATTTAACATCCACTCCTTATCCCATTCGTGCGGCAGGAACCAATACCATTACGGTAAACGTTTACGCGGGCAGTCAGGCTTCGCCGGTTAGTGGAGCCAACGGAAATGTATTCATATTCGGTGGCGGCCCTGCCGGTCCAATGGATAGAGATGTCACTCTCACCAATGGAACCATATCCGCCGTAGGAGGGGATACCAATTTAAGCAGTATCGTTTATTCAGGCCTTCCGGACGGTTGTTATAATATCGGAAGTCAATCTAACGCCACATTAGGTAATAACGACTACGATGGTCGTGATCGTCCTGAATCCATTTGTGTGAATGGAAGCCAGAGTACCAGCTATAACCTTGTATTCACCCGTGCTGTCGGGGAAGGAGCAGAGGCCTCGGTTCCTGTCACCGTAAAATTGGTCAAAGCAGGTGGTTTTGGTGGTGCCAATATCGATATTTTTGCCGGTGGACCCGGTCGCTTCAAAAATAAAACAATCGACAACGTCACTACACCCGATCCAAACGGATACACTCTTTATTTACCCAGAAACGGTCGTTGGCATGTAGGGGTTGGTCCCGCTATGCCAAAATCGGGAGGAATGCCGGATTTTGATACATTTGGCGGTACGCCTCCGCCACCGGTTGAGCTTGAGGTACGAGATATCGAAAGTTCCGGCAGTGTGAGTTTGGCTTTCAATGCACCTATGGGGGTTAGCTTTAACGATGAAACTGACACCTTAACTTATACGGTACGCACTAACAGCATTAACGTTCCTGTCACTCTGACCGATGGTAGCAATCCACTGGCGGAAGTGGATGTATTTATGCACCAGAAGGGATTCGGAGCCGGCACATTTGGCCGCACCAATTCAAGCGGTCAGGTTACCCTAAGGGTGGCGGATTATGGTTCATACGAAATCGGCGCTTTTAAGCCCGGTCTTGGTGAAACCTTCCGTCAGGTGGATGTTCGGGAAGACAGCGGAACAAAAATCCGTTTCGAGGGCGCTGATGTCGCCACCGTTCCGCTCAAAATTAAAAAACGCGATTATTACATTTCCGGTAAAGTGCTCGATGCGAGCGGAAGCGGTTTGGGATACGCTCCTGTGTGGGCAAGTGATGCCAATGGCACTTTTATACCGGGGCAAACCGAATCGGATGGTAGTTTCACCATTTATGTTTCCGCAGGAACCTGGACAGTTCAGTCCGAACTGCCTCCGGGCCGCACCGATACTTGCTCAAGCTTTTTAAAAAGTATAACCATCAGCGCGGAAACGGGTAGCAAGGCCAATCAAAATGTTCAGGCAACTGAACAAACCTGTAAAACGCTTACGGGAACCGTCACGATCGACGGTAGTGCACGGGGAAACACTCACATATTTATCGAGCAATGGGATACGGTCAATAACCGTCCTTCCGGCGGTTTCCATCGGGAAACCAATACCAACTCGTCCGGGGTATATACGGCCAGTGTGCCTGCGGGTACTTACCGTGTGGGAACCTGGGATCCTGACTTCGGTGAATTGGGTGAAACCGTTGTGGTCAGCGCCACCAGTACCACACAAAATCTCAACTCAGGAACACTCGAAAATATCACCTTTGTCTTTACGGGGGGGGCTGCGGAAATGGCCGGCTTTGTGGAATTTAAAAACACGAGCGACCGCATGAACCGCTTTGGAAAACCATACAGTGATGCGAGTCAGAATTTGGTCGTTCCGCTAAAAAGTGGTAGTTACGAGTACTCCATGAATATTAACGGAGTGGGTAACTTTACCGGAACTGCAGATACCGGTGATACCGTGACTCTGAGTCTTACGGGGTCCACATTACTCACGCTCAGTGGAACGGTTTACGATAGCAATGGAACGGCCTTACCGGGGGCTACGGTGGTGGTGGATAATTTCACTTCAGGCATTCATCGCGATGCCAAATCGAGCGCTGATGGAACTTATTCTTTAAGGGCAAAGGCAGGCACCTACCAGGTCACGGTCAATCGTGCTGAATATATTGCGGGTCAGGCTCCGGCAACACTTGCGCTTACCGAAAGCACTTCCGATTACGATTTTGGAGGAGAGGGAGGTGATCAGCTCGGCATGGTGGCTTCCAGTAAAACCATTACAGGAACCCTTTACGAATCGGACGGTTCCACGCCGGTTAACGATGCGCGTGTATGGGCTCAAAACAGCACGGGACAAGTGGTTGCCGTGGAACTGCGTGACTCCACCGATGGAACTTACACGCTTCCGGTTACGGAAGACAGTTCATGGACGATAAAAGCCGTTGCCCCTCGTAGTGCCGAAACCACGCTGAGTGGCGCGGTGAATACGGCCGATGCTACGGCGGATACCGGAAAAAACATCACACTTACAGTTGATGCGACTAAAATCCCAAAATCCAAGAGTCAGAACTTTACTGCCACTAATAGTGTTACCTTGGATGATACGGATAATAGCAACATGAGACTGGTTGCGGCTGGAGGGGTTCTGGCCAGTACAGGTACTGTTACAGTACAGATGGAAAAGAGTTACTTGGCATCTCCGGACGAAGATTATACCTCCATAGGTGGTGTTTCTTATGATCTTAACGTCAGTGATGGCAGTCGCGCGGTAAAAGAATTTACCGGTAATGCGGAATTGATTCTTGAGTACGATCCGGATAATTTACCTGCGGGAGTGGAAGAGGCTGATTTGAAAGCGGTGTATTACAGCACAGAAGCCAACCGATATATTCCTTGTGAAGGAGGTGTAGCGGTGGATGCTACAAGCAATCAAATCACCTGTGTGACAAACCATGCCACCACTTTTGCAATTGTGTATCCCACTCCAAGCTCTTCATCCTCTGCGACAGGAGGCTCTTCACGTCACAGCGTTCAGGTGAGTGAAGCAGTCATAACGGAGGCAACAGAGGGTTCCGCTAACGACTTGGTCAATACTTCCGCCAATACCACCACCAACGCGGCCAGCAACATGATCAGAAAAGCCGTCGCGAATGAAGTTGAATTTTTCCAACCCCTGCAGTTTGATCCAAAGCTCATCACACAAAGTGTGACTACCGGCGAAAGAAGCGTTACATTGACCGAAGAGGGAGGTAAAATGACCCTCAGGCCAAATCAAGAGGCAGGCATTTCCGTGGAGATCTTTGAGGGAACAAAACTGACAGCTGATAAAGAATGGCTCGGAGACATTCAGCCTCCGGTTGTTCAACCAAAAGATGTGATTCAGGAAAGCGGAGATTACCAAGTGGCAGGCGATCGTCAGACCCTTGTGCGTGATGAAGTTGATGTTGTCATCAGCATGGGGTCCGCGAGCGGAAAATTGACTTTTTCTGAACCGGTTAAAGTAACGGTTCCTGTCAATTTAACCGATGGATCCGTTGTTGAAATCTATTCGTCCGAAGACGGAGCGCTATGGGAGCTTGTTAACGCGAATCAAATCGTTGTAGAGGGTGGCGAAGTGGTATTTGCCACCGATCACTTCACTTACTTCGCGGTTGTCTCTACGGGTGAAAATATCCTTCCTGCCGAGGAAGAATTGAGACAGGCAGCTGCCGAGGAAGAAAAAGCGGAAGTGGAACTTCCTTTTGTGGATATGAAAAATCACTGGGGTAAAGAATTCGTAGCCAAATTGTATGCCCTTGGTGTAGTGACCGGAAAAACCGATACGATCTTTGCGCCCAGCGCAACGGTTACCCGTGCCGAATTGGCCAAAATGGCTGTTCTTGCGTTCGGTTATGACGTTCCCGCAAAGGCTACCAAAATAGACTTCAAAGACATTCCATTGACTGCCTGGTTTGCGCCTTATGTAGAAGTCGCCAAAGAAAACAACATTATTAAGGGGTATTCCAGCGGTCACTTCAAGCCGGACGCGCTTGTGAATCGCGCTGAAACCCTGAAGATTTTGTTGGAGGCTGCCAAAGTCAATGTTCCCAAAAAAGGCACATCACAATTTAAAGATGTTTCCAAAAATGCTTGGTACTTTGATTACGTTAATTTTGCCAGCAAGTACAATATTGTGAGCGGTTACGGAAACCTGATGTTCCACCCCGCAAACTACATCAATCGCGCTGAGGCCGCCAAGATGATTGTGAAGATCATGGAAATAGCGAACCTTCAGTAATAACTCCTCAATAACCCGACCAAAAAGAGGTCTTGCGCCCAGTGGTGTGAGGCCTCTTTTAGTTTAAATTGTCAATTTTATTGATTCGCTCATCGGGGCAAAAAATGATATAATATAAAAGAATTTTTAATTTATGATTTTAAATTTTAAAACCGATAAATAAGATTTAAAAATTGTGAATTTAAAATTTAAAATTTAAAATTAAAAATTAAATTTATGCCAATCATTCCAACTGTTATCGATAAAACCCCTCAAGGGGGAGAGCGCGTTTACGACATTTACTCACGTTTGCTGGAAGAGCGAATCGTTTTTTTGGGATCCGCCATCAACGATGAAGTGGCCAATACCGTTATCGCACAGCTTTTATTTTTGGATAAAGTCGATTCCACTAAAGACATCACCATTTACGTCAATTCTCCGGGGGGTTCGGTTTCTTCCACTCTGGCAATGTACGACACCATGCAACTTGTAAAATGTGACGTGTCCACCGTTTGTATCGGGATAGCGGCTTCAGGCGGCTCCATTATCCTGATGGGCGGAACGAAGGGCAAACGCTATACTCTGCCTCATTCTGAGGTCATGATCCATCAGCCTCTTGGCGGAACGGAAGGACAGGCAACCGACATCGCGATTCATGCCAATCATATTATCGAAACCAAGCAACTATTGAATCAAATGATTGCCGATCACACGGGTCAGGCACTTGAGAAAGTGGAGAAAGACACCGAACGCGACTATTTTATGCGCGCCAAAGAAGCACTGGCTTACGGAATTGTAGATAAGATCATTGAACCAAAGAAGAAGTAATTTTCCGGATTAATTTCAATAAAAACCCCGATGGATATCGGGGTTTTTAATCATTCGTATTACGTTCTTAAATTTATTGAGCGAGTTCATTCACTTTTTCAGTCACAACGTCCCGAATCATGGTGGGGTTAAGGTTATTGCCGAAATTTTGTAACTTGTCTTTTTGGCTCATTAAAAAGCTACCACCAACCGCTCCCATAAGAATCACGTTGAGCAAAATACTGATCAGAGCACTCACAAGAAAAAGGAGAACTGTTCGCACAACGCCCAATTCATAAATCTTTTTAAGAATGAAAAAGACGCCCGCCAAAAAGCCGATGGAAATCAAATAGTTCAACCCCTTCATGAGCGACGTCATGCTTTCGTAATGCACTCCCAAATAGTTAAAAAGAATCGTGAGTACGCTTAAAACAAGCGTGAACAAAAAAAGGAAAAGAACGGCCTTTGCCGCGGAAAGAAAACCGCTCCTCGGGCTTCTTACCACCTTGCCCCCCAAATAAACGGCAACCATATTAATGAGCAGTAGGACCACAAGAACACCGGCCATGATTCCAGATCCCATCATATAGATATTCATTAAAACATCATTCATAATAAAAGGGATTAAAAAATATTTAGTAACAGTATAACCCTTTAAGGAAGACTTTTATACTTCATTTTATTATAATGCGGGTATGTTTAAATACATCCAAACCTCCGGCAAGGCGCGTCGCGGCACTCTAAAAACCGCTCATGGCGAAATTCAAACCCCCTTTTTTATGACGATTGGCACTGCGGGTGCCGTGAAAGGCTTATTGCCATCCGAAGTCAGGGCGTTGGGCGGTCAGATTATCCTCTCCAATACCTATCACCTCCATCTTCGTCCGGGAGAAGATATCGTCGCTAAGGCGGGTGGGCTTCACAAATTCATGAATTGGGACGGACCCATTTTAACGGATAGTGGTGGGTACCAGGTTTTTTCGCTCGCCAAAATTCGCAAACTCAAAGATGACGGAGTCGAATTTCAATCACACCTGAACGGCGAAACCATTTTTTTAACACCCGAAAAGGCCATCGAAATTCAAATGAAACTGGGGAGCGACATCATGATGGTTTTAGATGAATGCCCCGCCGCGGATGCGGATCGTACGTACGTCGAAAAATCATTAAAACTAACAACAGATTGGGCAAAACGATGCCAAACGTTTTTTATCAAAAACCGTAGAGACGCACCATGGCGCGTCTCTACAAACCCATCCGGGTTGTTTGGCATTGTCCAGGGGGGCATGCACCACGATCTGCGTAAACAATCGGCACAGCAGTTGGTTGATATCGGTTTCGATGGGTACGCGATTGGCGGACTTTCCGTTGGCGAGCCCAACGCGACCATGTACAACATGATTGATGCGACCGTTCCTCACCTGCCCACCGATAAACCCCGTTATTTGATGGGGGTTGGAACCCCGCAAGATATCGTAGAAGCCGTGGAGCGTGGGATTGACATGTTCGATTGTGTTCTCCCTACTCGTAACGCCCGTCACGGTCATTTGTTCACGTCGCAGGGTATTGTGCGCATTAAGAACGAGCAATACAAAAACGATTTCACACCGCTTGATCCCGAATGCCAATGTTTGGCCTGCACGCAATTCACCAAGGCCTACCTTCGCCATCTTTTTATGGCCAAAGAAATCCTCAGTCTCCGCCTCAATACGCTTCATAACGTCGCCTTTTACCTCAATTTGATGAAGCAGATCCGTGCGGCGATTGAAAACGATCGATTTGGGGAATTTAAAAAAGAATTCCTGGATAATTTTAAAGTCTAAATTTTTAAACAAATAAGGTGTATCCAGAAAGGTTTTAAAATTAAAAATTATAAATTTAAAATTTATGAAACTTCCTCCTCAATCTCAACTCACCGATGCCAAATACCAATCGATTCTCACCCTCATCGATGAATTAAAAATAAACCTTGATGACATCGATGAAAAATTCATTCACGGTGGCGGTCATGGAGGGCAAAAGATCAACAAGTCCACCAACACGGTTCAGCTCAAACACCTGACAACAGGCACAACGGTTAAATACCAAAAACATCGTCAGCGTGCCATGAATCGCATTCTTGCTTTACGGGAATTGCTGGAAAAATTAAATCCGGATTCCAAAAAACAGCAGGGGATTGAAAGAGTCCGTAAGCAAAAAGCCCGTCAAAAACGTCGTCGACAGGAAGGGGGAAAATGAGTTAAAAAGGCTCATCAACAAACGGAAGAATAATATTGACAAAATACAAAATTTATGTAAAATAGAAGATACTTTTTCTGTTAATTCCTTTTTTATGTCCGCATTGTTTTATTGTACCTTTCTAAATCCATCGGCACATCATAATTTTGTATATGCCAACGGAGGTCCTTCAAATGGGTCTGGTACTGGCGGTACAGATTTATTGGCTCCTCCGGAAGGAGCTGTTCCAAGGGCTCCGGGGCGTACAACTACTGATCCAAACCTATTAAGAACAAAAATGATCGATGGATGGAGAGTTAGGTTAAGGTCAGCTCTTCAATATCGTTATATAGATACTCTTCCTAGGGGAACCTATTTTGTTGATGAGAGAGGAAATCCTACTGGCCCCATGAAAGTTTTAAGAACCGAGGCTGTAGACGAGGTTATTGATGGTCTTTTGACCGATTTGAGTGACGATCTCAGTGAATTAAGTGAAAGGCTGAGTGACGATCCATTTGTTAGGGCTCACGAACGCTTGGCAATTGCCTCTTTGAGAGACAGGGTTCGTCAGGTTGAACTTGGAGATGCGGCCAATGACCCAATGATGAAAGGATTTTTGAATCTAAGGTCAAAAATTGGTGAAGCGGAAAGAGATGGAATAGTGGAAAGAATAATAATGCGACAATTGGAAGGTGGCGTCAGAGGGGTTTGGATGACGATGGGGGATCTCGATTATTTTAAGGGGGTTAATGAGGAATATTCACATTTTATTGGCGATCTTGCTTTGACTCATGTTGCCGAAGTAATAACTCGGAATATTCCAAAAAGTATATTAAAAATTCGCATAGGCGGAGAAGAGATTGGATTCCTTGCGGAGGACATGGACGAACAAGATGTAATCTTGGCATTTGAACGTGCGCGTGAAGCTTTAGTACAAAATCCTTTGTATTTACTCGAAGAACAGAAGTTGGTGGATGGCGAATGGGTTGCCACCGATAGTTTACCGGTTAAAATTGATGCTTCAGTATATCATGCCAGATTAGGACAGGCAGGAGAAAATGCGAGAAGAGAATCAGGGATTACAAGGGGGGCTACCTATGTGTTACCTGATCCACGTCCACACGATCGCGCTGGAAATGATGGCACGGAAAGAAGAATTCGATTGTCAGAAATTCCATTGAACATGACCTTTGGTATGAGCCCCTTTGTTTTTGTAGGATCAGCAGGTGATTTATTAACTCCTGGTAGAAAGGCAGCCCTCATAAAACGGAGTTGGGGCGCAACTTCTGTGGCAGCAGATCGTCAGTTGAACATCGGAAAACATGAACTTGGAAAAAATTGCGTGGTGGCAAATGGTCAAAAATTTGAACCGGCACAAACTCGCCTTACGGTAACCCGGGCATTACATTCTGTTCGCCCTCTTGCGCCTACAGCTCCATGGAAACCAGACGATGGCGATGAAGGCGCTGGCTCTTAATAATCTCACTTAAACCCCTTCATCAATTCCCCTAAATCAAAATTTTGGAAGTTCTCGAATTGAGCTTTCATTTCATTTATTTTGCTCCAATCCATGTCGTTTTTTAGGTAGTCTGCCAAATAGAGTCCTCCAATAATAGGGAGGATGATGAAAATCAGGAAGAAAAGGAGCGAAACAACCCCGCGAAACACCGCCCAGCGGTAAGTCCGCTTTTGGTATTTTAGAATCTGATCCAGTTTTTCCTCGGATGTGAGTTCGGGTTTTGTCATTGTTAGTGCGACAGTGCACAGTACAACGGTGCTACAGTGCTACAGAGAATTAACAACTAACTACTAACTACTAACTACTAACTACTAACTACTAACTACTAACTACTAACTACTAACTACTAACTACTAACTACTAACTACTAACTACTAA
>PFOK01000138.1 GCA_002792495.1 Candidatus Peregrinibacteria bacterium CG_4_10_14_0_2_um_filter_43_11
CATTCGTAAACAGGTTTAAGGTTTGATTCACAAAAAAACTGCCCTCCTTTTTAAAAAACTATTGACGGCGATATAGTTAGTTCGCAAACACCAAGCAAATGAAAAAGGTTCGGAGCGCACTGGGTTTTAATCGCAGTATTTTCCCCAGAATAAAGGCCACGACAAAACCGCCGATCAAAAAAAGGGAATTGGCGGCAATCAATCCCTTTTCTTCCGCAAAAGAGAAATCGGCGCGAGAGAGTGCGGCAAAAATCAACGCGGGAAGGCCCACGTGCAACGCAAATCCGTTGAGCACTTCGCTCCAGTGTTCGTCTGTTTTTTTAAACCGTTGTACCGCGGCGGCTCCAAAAATTATCAAAAATAACGGCGCGATGACAATGAGTATTTTTAGCATGTTTGTTTTTTAAATTTGTTTTATTTTAGATTATATTGAAAAAAGGCGCAATTTCAACTGCGGGGGCATTGTGTGTTAAAATGGTTTATCATCTCATGTGAACACTCTTAACTTATCAGTTTTATGCAATTCAATAAACTTACATCGGAAGAAGAAAAAGTGATCCTTCATAAAGGAACGGAAGCTCCGTGGAGTGGGGAATACAATCAATTCCACAAAAAAGGGACTTATGTTTGTCGGCAATGTGAAATGCCCCTCTATCGATCAGAGGATAAATTTGACGCACATTGCGGCTGGCCCGGCTTTGACGATGAGATTTCCGGCGCGGTTCAGCGATCCACTGATGCTGACGGGTCTCGTACCGAAATCATCTGTGCGCGTTGTGGAGGGCATTTGGGGCATGTGTTTGAGGGGGAACAATTGACTTCCAAAGACACACGTCATTGTGTGAATTCTATTTCTTTAAAATTTATTCCCGATGAAAGCTAAAGCCATTTTTGCCGCCGGGTGTTTTTGGGGTGTTGAGCACCTGTTTAAAACCCTGGATGGGGTTGTTTCTACAAGGGTCGGTTATACGCGGGGGGACATACGCAAAATCCGACTTATCAGGAGGTTTGTTCCGGTGATACCGGTCATAAAGAAGTGGTGGAAGTGACGTATGATTCCTCTCAACTTTCTTATGAAGCACTCGTGAAATTCTTTTTTGAGATTCACGATTTTACTCAAAAAGACGGTCAGGGGGCTGATCGGGGGGAGCAATATCTTTCGGTCATTTTTTATGCGAATGATGAAGAAAAGGTCATTGCCCAAGGAGTTATAAAAATCCTTTCCGATAAAGGTTATGAGGTGGCGACCACTCCGGGAAAATCATCCGTGTTCTGGCCGGCGGAAGACTACCACCAAAACTATTATGCCAAAACGGGAGGACAGCCTTATTGTCACTTGTGGAGACCGATTTTTTAACCGAATGTGAAGGCATACACTTCTGTATTGTCATCTTTGAATTTTAGTCGGAGCAAATGTCTTCCCGGTTCTTTCAGGTTAATTAAATGGTATAGACGATCCTGATCGATTGTGATCATTCCATCTTTTACATCTTCTCCACTCAAGTTTGATATTTTTTCTCCATCCAGATACACCTCCGCTTTTCCTGTTTTTCCGTTCAGGTTGTTCATGACCAAAAAAACGTCTTTGGCTCCAAAATTCAGGGTTAGCTCAGCACCTTTTTGCGGCCAGGCTTTTTCTTCTTCCACCTTCCAGTTTCCGGAATAGGCAAATTGATCGTTGCCGATTTTTTGAGGAGCGGAATAGGCGACAAAATCATCTTTTTTTAATTTTTCAACGGAGATCAAATTGCTAATCCTTCCGTAGCCGAGGTACAGCTCCGGAGTTTGGCTGTATACTTTGTATTCCGGATTTTTTACTTCCGCTTCTGATATGGATGCCCCTGCTTCGGTTAAAAGCTTTTGGATGAATTTTTCGGATTTGTCATAGCTGCCTTCCCCAAAATGGGTATCACGTATTCGTCCCTGTGCGTCGATGAAGTATTTTGCCGGCCAGTAACTATTTTTGTATGCGCGCCAGGTTTTGTAATCGTTGTCCTGCACAATTGGGTAGGTTAACCCAAAGTCATTGATTGCTTTCTGTAAGTTGCCGGCATCTTTTTCGAATTCAAATTCCGGCGTGTGTACGCCTATAATCACTAGCCCTTTATTCTCATATTTTTCGTTCCATCGCTGGATGTAGGGGAGAGTTCGAATGCAGTTGATACAACTGTAGGTCCAGAAATCGATTAGGACGACTTTTCCATGTAATGATTGGAGTGATAATGCCTTGGAGTTAAACCACTCGCCGGTTCCCACAAGTTCGGGAGCCGGTTTGTATTGGGTTTCCGTTCTATCCGGCATCGGTTTTCCGATGATATCTTCATTTCCGTTTTCATTAAATGTTTTTTCCAGCGCGTCCGCTACTTTTTGGTTTTGTTCGAAGTTAACAAGTCCGGAGCCGTAATTCGGGAATTTCTGCAGAATGTACGTTTGGAATCGTCTATCTAAATTGAAAGTCATTGCAATGGCCACTCCAATTAGAAGCACGCCGAAAACTTTTTGAATTTTCCCCAAATTTTGAAATAGCCATGGCACACGATTGAGTAATTTTCTACCTCCATACATGACTCCCAACATGGGAATCGCCGTGCCGAGAGCGTACGATAGTGTGATCAGTACAGCACTTCCTGTTACGGTTCCCGATAGGGCTAGCGCAATCACGGAGGCCAGTATGGGGCCGACACAAGGTGTCCAGATCAATCCCAGGGATATCCCAATCAAAAATCCGGCGCCAAAGCCATTTCGATTCCGAGTGCTAGTGGTTTTTTTGGGTTGCAATTTAAAGGCTAGCACTTCAAAATACGCGTTCAGCTTTGGTACCGCCAAGACCAATCCAAACAATAGAATGATGATGATAGAAAGCGAGCGCAAAAGGTTTGCTGAAATTCCTGTTAGGCTCACTAAGGTGCTTAAAAAGAGTGTAAAAAAAGCGAAGCTAGCCACAAATCCCGTGACCACTCCCAGGGGATATTTTTTATTTTCTACCGTTGCGCCACTGAGTACAATGGGGAGCACGGGCAAAATGCAGGGGGAAAGAATCGTGACTATCCCCGCGATAAACGCGAAAAGAATCAGAATAAACATGGTGATTTTTGGTTATGACATAGAACAAGCTGTCTTACAGTTGATTTTATATACTAACTAACTATATCGCCGTCAATAGTTTTTTAAAAAGGAGGGCAGTTTTTTTGTGAATCAAACCTTAAACCTGTTTACGAATGGCTTTTCAT
>PFOK01000086.1 GCA_002792495.1 Candidatus Peregrinibacteria bacterium CG_4_10_14_0_2_um_filter_43_11
GCCGTCCTAATTCCAACTTGAATTCAGGAGAAAATCAGCCCTTGACATTCTCCATAAAATGAGTATTATTAACTCCATCATCGTTGCCCAATTCGAAAACCCCCCTCTGGGGGACTGAATGCCCTTCCGAACACTAATTTTTGTGAAGGGTTTAATTTATGTTTATGAAACTTAATAAAAAAAATCTTTGTATCGGGCTGCTTGTTGTAATGATTTTGGTGGTGGGGGTTTTGGGTGGATGTTCCCAGGCAAACGATCGGAATCTGAAGGGTGCAACGGAGGTAGGGGGAGTAGAAGAAACGCAAGATGGTGTGATGAAGGAAAAAGTGGGGGGAGATGTGGAAGTTGTGGAAAAAAATGAAGAAGGTGAGAGTAACAAAAAGATTGATTTAGGATGGGGATATGAAAAGGATAACGATTTTGTTTTTTACGCAAATAAAAAAATCGAAGGAGCGGATCTGGAAACGTTTGAACCATTAGAATCTTTTATAGTGGGTGCGATGTATGATACTTATATTTTTAAAGACAAACATTCAGTTTATTTGAGGGGTCATAAAATCTCCTATGCAGATCCGGACACTTTTGAAGTATTAGGGGGGGGGTATTCGAAGGATGGAGTCAGTGTTTACTACATTGATAAGAGGATTTCAAAAGCAGACGCATACAGTTTTAAAGTAGCTTTCGATCAGGAAGGAAAAAGAGAATTTTTTGATAAAGCATTTTATTATTGTTATGGCATTCCAAGTAAAGAAATAGGAAAACAAGAAGTGGAATTAATGCCCAATTGTTTCTACTCAAAGAATGAAGAAGAAGTGTTTTATAAAATGAAAAAAATTCCCTATGCAGATCCGGACACTTTTGAAGTATTAGGGGGGGGGTATTCGAAGGATGGAGTCAGTGTTTACTACATTACGGAAAAAGTTGAAGGGGCGGATTCAAAGACATTGGAGTTAATTTATTATCCTGGGCCTGGTTACGAGACTGTAGACTACGCCAAAGATAAAAATCATGTGTATTTTAAGGGCGAAATTAAACCAGAACTTGATGCAAGTACATTTGAATTCTAAAACCCAAAACCCAAACAACTAAAAGTCCACTCCCCATACTTCAGATAAGCTCGTCCCATTTTGTTATTTGAATAGAGCCCAACCCGAACTTTTAGTTACTTATTTCTATCTCCATGATTGTCACAAAACGCACGTTTGCCCTTTTATTCATTCTCACTTTTAGTTTCGGGTTTTTGCACTTTAATTCCGTATCTGCACAAGAACTAACTGGTTTTGAAGGCAGGGTTTTGGAACTGCCTACAGAACAATCCGGCAGAACCGCTCCTGCTCTGGCGGATGAATTAATTATCCGTTATAAAAACGGAACTTCAACAGCAGAACGCCTCCGGTTTAGAAACACGAACGGACTCAAAACGATCAGAAGCCGGAAGGATACCGTCAGCAAAAAAGGGATTGAACGTGTCCGTGTTGTTCAGTCCGAAACCCCGGAAGCATTACAGCAACGGATCACGGATTTAAAACAGGATCCCCGTATTGAATATGTAGAACCCAATACCATTCGTGACATTCAGTCTGCCACCCCAAATGATACAGATTATTTTCAGCAATGGACATTGCCGCAAATCAATGTTCCCTCCTTTTGGGAAACAACAACAGGAAGTGAGCAGGTGAAAGTGGCTGTACTGGATACCGGTTTAGACTTTACTCATACAGACAAACCCATCCATCTTTTGCAAGGTTACAATTTTGTGAATGATGATACCGATCCTACGGATGATCATGGACATGGAACATATATTGCGGGTGTAATTGCCGCTCATTCGGATAACGCGAATGGTATTACCGGTCTTTGTTGGAACTGTTCTATCCTCCCCGTGAAAGTAATGAACCAATACGGAAAGGGAACTGATGCGGATGTTGCCAATGGAATCATTTGGGCAACCGATCAGGGGGCAGACATCATTAACTTGAGCGTTGGCGGTTACGCCTATTCCCAAACCTTGCTGGATGCTGTCACTTACGCTCAACAGCACGACGTCCTCGTCATTGCTGCCGGAGGAAATCACGGTATTCCCGTTCCTATGTACCCTGCTAACTACCCGGATGTTATTGGTGTTTCCGCCACGGATTCAAATAATGAACTATGGAGTGGTTCCAATACCGGTGAACATATCGATCTTGCCGCTCCCGGAGTGAATGTGTATGGTCTAGGGTTGAATAATACCTACAGTTCTCGTAACGGTTCTTCTGTAGCTACCGCTCATGTTACCGGAATCGCTGCCCTACTCCTTTCCGATAAACTTACTCTCACCAATAACCAAATTACCCAATCCCTTTTTGCTCAGGCAGAGGATTTGGGGGTAGAAGGGAAGGATGAGGTGTTTGGGGTGGGATTATCCGGAACATGGAATGGGACAGGAGAGGTAAAAGTCGGAGATGTGGAGCCAACAAATGAAGAACTGGTTCATCACGAAAAAGCACCGGAGCTTGCCGCGAATAACTCAAGGGATATGAATATTTTAAGCAATAGGCTGAATCTGATTTATTCGAAAGAATATGTTCAGGAGTTTTTAAATAAACAACCTGGAAAATTAAAAAATTATGTGTATCGTTCGCCGATGGATCTCGATTACTCAGCAGCCGATTTGCTCACCATTTCTAATGAAGGCCCCGGCTACTCTATTAATCCTCAAGTATTAACGGTATTTATGGAACTTCTCTCTAATGGCATCACAAACCTTCGTCTGACAGAAAGACAAATCGGAGAAATTTTGGAGGTTGATCAGGATTATCATGATGAAGTATTAAAAAGAATGAGTGTTTTTTCTGAGAATGAAGATAACGAAAATTCTACCTATCCTGCCAACACTTTAACTGCACAGATTGGAACTATCGCAACGGAACTCGGATTTCAGCAAAATTGTTTTTCCTCTTATAAGGTGGGTCGTTCTTATCATCAGGACTGTCAACCAACCAAAATTATTTTTAAAGATGGCTCAGCTATTCCATTTGAATCTGAAATCAATGCAGAAACGTACGCAGTCCAATCTGTTTTAGCCAAACTGACTATTGATAAACGGGAATGGCAAAAGTGGACTTCCAAAGAGGAAGGTTCTTTTTATGACCTATTTGAAAGATGGTTTGGGAAGCCCAATCGTACTCCTTCCAATTTGGTAACTCTTGCAGACGATGACCCTGTGGAACAGCCTTTCCTTACACACAAACCTTATGAAGATACAGATTTTGTGAATTTGAATTCGTATTTTGATCATGAATATCCGAATTATTCAGGTGCCTACGTAACAGGCAGTTCTTTGCTGAATTTTATGGGTCAGACTCGTAATAATGCTTCCAACCCTGAGTGTTATTTGGGGTATGATTGTTATAGTGACCACGACGGGATCGATTATGGCACTCAAGAAGAAAAAATATTTGCTGCGGGTAATGGGGTAGTTTTAAAAGTAAAAGATAATACGATAGCTCCTAATCCATATGGAAATGTAATTTATATAACTCACTATACTAATGATGATGCAATTCCAGATTACATTAGTATATATGCTCATCTTGCTAACAGTTATAAATTAGATAATGGAACTACTATTGATTTTGGGGAAAATTTAATAAAAGATAGCACAATTATTGTGGGAAATTTAATTGGTGAAAGTGCTGGAACAGGCGCAGACTGTATTAAAAAAGATGCGAATGGAAAGTGCATTCAATATGTAAGAAATGATACTAAGTATGCTCCTCATCTCCATTTCAGTATTCGCAAAATCATAAAAGAATCGGATGGAACTTTTGATGAAACCAAAATGCCAGAGACTCATCACCTCGTTGATCCGTATGGTTGGTGGGGACAAGGTACTGACCCTGCAGATAATCATGGTAGTGGAAGTTATAAAAGTACGGCCAGTACGTGGTTATGGAAAAATGTGGAAAGCCCATTATTGGTGGATAATAAGGACGTTTCTTTTCAGCATTTTGCGAATAAAGGTGTGGGTGCGCTATGGAATGAAAAATCTGGTACAGGGGCTTACAACAACCATGCCCTCTACACGTTCGCCGTAAATAATCCTGAGCGCAAATGGGATGATTGGGCCTTTTGGGTCGGTAATATGGAAAAGGCTGGTCAATACGTAGTAAGAGTGCATATTCCCGATTACACGCCTATTGTTTCTAAAAGCAGAATAGATGCTATTGGATTGAGCACGTCGGAAAAAAACGCACTTTTTACTTTTGATGGTAAAACAGCGACATTTAAAATTGGGAGCCTTTCGGAATTATCAAAATTGCTACAAACGTTCAACGATTTGGATATTGGTAAAAAGAAGCAGGTGACTGAAATTTGGGAACGGCCATGGAATCGGAAGGCACATTATACGGTTTATCATAAGGGTGGTACAACCGACATCGAAATTGATCAAAATAACATCGCAAAAGGCAGTCAATGGATCACGTTATGTAATCCATTTGCTTCTACATGTGCGTTTGGATTCGAAAAAGGGGTCAAGGCGGCTGTACGCTTGGTGGATGAAGTGAATGACAATAAAATGGAACAGGCAAAAGTGGATCAGCTTTTAAAACAGGGGTTAACACCGGAGCAAAAAAATCAGATTTGGGAATTAAAAACGGAGGATGCAGAAGGTGGCGGTCAGATCAAATTTTATGAATTTAAACATGAAACACTTTCTAGTATCCATCAATCTCCTGTCTGGTCTGGCCTAGCAAGTCCGCTACAAAATGCGGTGGAAGATTTATGGAATCAAAGTCATAATGAGTTTAAAGTCATTTGGGCGGACGCGGTACGCTGGATATCAGCCAGTGAAGCGGGAGCAAATCCTGCAGTCATACCAACGCCATTGAACGAGAGCCCGGATTTGGAATTTAAGCCAAGTCTATTAAAAATTATAGAGATATTCTTTAAAAAAGAATCTTTTTATGAATATGTAATCAATGTCGTTGTCAAAAATACGGGGACCATAGATATAAACGATGCCAATGTTTGTTTTGATCCGTTTTTCGGCAATTCCACGCAGGCTGATGCAGGAACTGCGTGTGAATACAATGTGCAAGTTGGTTTTTTGGGGGCGGGAGAAGAAAAAGAAATCAGTCTACCTTTTTTTAAAAAAGAAAAAATTCCTTCCAACGCTTCTCCTGTTGGCACACTGAGCGTTGGGGAAAATGGCGTGAGTCCGCTTGAATCCAAAAATGCTCAAAATAACAACACATTGATTGTAACGGATGAATATTTAACCGATGAAAATGGGGATGGCTCTTTATTTGAAGAGCCTGGTGGTATCGACCTTTCCTCTGCCCAACTTGGTGGGATCCAAATCGACCCAACCACTAATCACATTCAGTTTGTACTGAAGGGGGATTTGGCAAAAGACGGTGAGCAGGTGATTGATCTTTCCGCGACGCGGAGTGAGACGGCTAAACTGTTTCTGCAGGCACTGGCGGTGCCCAATTATAAACATCAGATTTCACTCGACATTATTCCGGATGGAGATCAGATTGTCGGGAAGGCGTGGGTGCCTGATCCGTTTGAAAGAACCGATTTAGCGGACGTGTTTTTAAAAGCCGATGTGGCCATGAAGTTTGATGTGTTTGGGGATAAAAACACGGAATTTCAACCTACAACGGAATGGACGAATTTAGTCAAAGCGAGTCCGTATTGGGAAGAAATTTCCTCCAAGGGATTTGGTCTTTATCCTGATTATGTGATTGCCGCCACCATTGTACCGGGGCAAGTAGAAGCTACCCAAACGGGCAATGACTTTTTTCTGGAAAACGTGAAATTGGATATCAACGCGGGGTGGTGGATGCGTGAACCGAGTCTTGTTTTGGATGGTTTGGGGTTGAGTAGCGGAGCGAAAGCAGACTTGGAAGATCGTTTGCAAACGTTTAAGGCAAAAATGGAAACCGCGATCAAAAATCGCGCGCTGAATTTCACGTTGCCGGAAATGAACGGAGAGACGGGAACATCCGATCCGCGCTTTGAAAAACTACGTTCCATTTTTGCGGTGGTGTCCGCGGCGCAATGGTACAAGGTGCAGGTCAAAAATCATCCGGAATTGCCGTATGCCAGCTTAATCGATTCGGAGAATCTGAGCGGGATCGGTAGTGAAACGCCTTTTGATTCGACGTATTGGGACAGTCAGGCATATCAGCAATTGGGTGCGCCGTTTGACTGTCAATTATTCGCGGGCGAAGGCGAATGTAGCCATTGGGGGGGATTAAAAATGGAAAACAGCACACCAATAATCAGTGGCCCTGTTACGACGGAACAAAAAACGGTGCTCATTAAAACACTTGATGATTTTGAAACGGTGGAAAGTGAAGGTAATCATTATGTGTATGGTGGTACTGTACTGCTTCCGGAGGCGGATCTTACTGTCGGACAAATCGATGTAAATGGTAGCTCCGATAATAATAAATTTTTGCCTGGTCAGTCTATTTCACTTGATATCGCGCTGATGAATTCCGGGCCTGTTTCGGCGCAGAATGTGATGTTTAAATTATATGATCAGGTGACGAGCGGCGATTCGAAAATGCTGTATACCATCACACAAAAAAACATTACATCGCTTGCCGGCTGGGAAGAGTTGACCGAACATGTTGATTGGGTATTTCCTAATACACCCGGTTTGCACACGCTGGTGGCGGAAATTGATTATTTGGACAAAGTGAAAGAAATGAATGAGATGAATAATATCTCCAAAAGTTTTTTGGAAGTCGTGGAACCACATCTGGATCTTTTTGTGGTGAGTCCACAGCCAAACACATTCACTCATCCCGGCAACATTACATTTCAGGCAGTCGCATATGATCATTTTGGGAATTTGATTGAAAAAGACAGCGCTTATACCTGGTTTTCCGATTTAACCGGAACGCTGGGAATTGGTGACACGATCACGGTTTCTAATATGAGCGAAGGCGATCATTCCATCACACTTTCCGTGGATGACCAAGGGCTGAATGCGACAAAAACATTGATGTTGTACATCAAACCAATGGGTTCACCGTTACCAAAAATTCTATTGCCGCTGAATGACGCCGCTTTTACCCATGAACTCATTGCCACGTTGCAGGGGGAAGCAATGGATAATGAAGACGGATCGCTTTCCGGCACCTCCCTTGTATGGTTCTCCAATCTGGATGGAGAGTTGGGTGTGGGGAATTCAATTTCTGTTAAATTCTCTTTAGGAGAACATATCATTACATTGAAAGCGACTGATAGTGATGGACAGACCGCGATGGTCACGGTAAACGTAAATGTTTCTCAGGGGATACCTCTTCTTACCATTCTCGCGCCGGAATCCGATACTGTAATTCCGATAGGGGAAACAATTTCCTTTTCCGCAACCGCGAAAGACGAACAGCAGGGGGATTTGAACAATAAAATCCAATGGTTTTCTAATATCGATGGTCTTTTGGGGCAGGGAGCGGATTTTAAAAAAATCTTGTCTGCTGGCGTTCATATCATCACCGCGAGCGTGGTGGATAGTGATGGTTTACAAGCATCAGCGCAACGTACTATTACTGTTCAAAATACCGTACCGGATGTTGTAATTTCAACGCCGGCGGACAGCCAAACATTTGATTACAAAAACGGCATCACATTCATTGGCGAAGCGAGTGACGCTCAGGATGGTGTAATAGTCACGGATTCAGCTTTTGTCTGGACTTCGGATAGAGATGGTGTGATCGGAATCGGAAAAACAACGGAAGCCACTAATTTATCTCCAGGTGCGCACACAATTACACTCTCCGTTAAGGATGATGAGGGTGGGGTGGGTACAGCGATTTTGGCGATTACTATCGATGCCGGTGAACCAACTGTTTCCATCTTACAGCCTGCTGATGGCTCAGCGTTTACGTTCGGAAAATCCGTTATTTTAGAAGCTGCCGCGACCGATAAGCAGGATGGTGTTCTGGATGGGGAAAGCGTGAAATGGTTTTCCGATTTGGATGGTTTAATCGGCACGGGGGCAAATTTGACTGTGAGCACTTTGTCCGTTGGCATGCATAACATCCGTGTCGAAGCTGTAGATAGCCAGGGTTGGAAAAAATCAATTACTCATACCATCACCATTCAACCGCTACAACCTCCGCAAGTTACGATTTTATTTCCAAAAAACAATGGTCAATATGTTGCAGGTGAGATGCTCTATTTTTATGGGCTGGCGAGTGACACGGAAGACGGATTGCTTTCCGGAACCGGTTTAAGTTGGATGAATGCGGACGGACAGGCAATCGGTGATGGTTCTGCTTTTAGTAGCAACGATTTTTTTCTCGGTTCACATACCATCACGTTTACCGCGACCGATTCGGATGGACTTTCAGCAAGCACCCAGGTTACATTCTCCATCATTCCTGCCGCACCTCTTGTTTCCATTATTTCTCCGACAGATGGCACACTTGTAAAAATCGGTGATCCGATCACATTTACCGGTCAGGGTGCCAATAATTTGAATTGGCAGTCGAATGTGGATGGCGAGTTGGGTACGGGCGCGAGTTTGGATGTGAACAATCTCAGTAAAGGCAGTCATCTCATCACGCTAACTGCTACGGATGATTACGGTCAGAAATCCGAAACGACCATCACGGTTGCGATTATTGATGAGACGAGTATGGCGCTCCAAAAGTTCTCAAGCAGTGAGCTGAGTCAGATCATCGACTTCTCCGGTCAGAAAGATCACACACTAAATATCATCCTGCCCAAAGATGCCATCGTTGATAACGCGCAGGTCACCCTGGCTCCCACATCCGGCCTTGGTGTTCAGGGGGAGGAGGTTGACGTAATGGGGGAGGAGGTGACCGAAAATGAAGGTGAAATGATTGAAATCCTTGAACAACCTGAACTTCCTACATCGGAGGAATATTTTAATGGGATCAAGGCCGTCAGCTTACCTCAAGACACACCTATTTTTAATCAGGATGGCAAATTATTTGATGTTGATTCGGAAGATAAAAAGTTAAATGAAGGTGATTTATCGGTTTTAAGTCCTTCCTTCAGCGTTGGTAGTAATCACGCTATGAGTTCTATACTGCCAGGAGGGGGTTTGTCTTTAGCTGGCAAAAATTATTTTTATAGTAATGAATCGGCATTCAATACCTTGATTTTAGGTAATGGTAACGCTGTCCCATTGCAGGGTAGTATTAAATGGGTTTTCAAAAAGCCCAATCAGCTTAATTTGCCTTTTGAAGAGGCTATTCAAGACGTTAGTGTACCCCCTTATAGTGTATTCGTTTCTCTTAATTCTGGATATAATCTGATTCAGCTTTCTGGCGAATGGTCAGTCGATTTTTATAGTAAAAGCCAATACGATGCGGATTGGGTTTACCATTATACCGATATTTTTGAAGTGCATGAAACACCGAATTTAGCACCCGTGGTTGAAACAGCTGTTTGGTATACAAATGGAAATAAAGAGAACTCACTAATCAGTGTTTTCCCTCTTATCGCGGAAAACGCGACCTTGGTTGAATATGCAATTCACTGGAATTCAGGTGCAGGTTGGTTTAGTCAAGTACATACCGATCCTCAAAAAGATCTTTTATCAAGCGTCTCTTATCATTCCGGTTCGCCTAATTACGTTACAAATTATACAAATAAAGGTTTTGTTCCTTTCAGCTTAAAAGAAGGAGATGTCGTGCAATATTATGCTACTGCGACAGACTTTGAGGGAAATGTTGGTCAAAGCGCAACAAATTCATTTAGTGTTTCAGATAGTGACACTACAGGGCCAACGGTTAATAATATTGTTGTTTCCGAAGGTGAAGGCGCGGATGGGAATGGAGTTATTGATGACAAAGAAAAAATCTTACTGACGGTTTACGCGGAAGATATTTTTGAAAAAAAATGTATTTCTTCTGCTAGTTGTTTTACCAATCTTGATCGCTCCTCAGTGAATGGTGTTGCTACGGTGGATTTGGTTGTGGATGGCCAGTCTTATTCGATGATCGCGAATGGAAATAATTATTCGGTTACGCTTAGTCCTCTTTCAGCGGGTACCCACAATTACAGTATCATTGCTACCGATGACGACACTTCGCCGGAAAACACCACCGTTACCGGTAATTTTGTCGTTACCGAAGGTCCTACACTTCTTAATCCCTCTCTCGATGCCGGGGCGGATGGATTGATTGATTGGTCGTTTCCCGGTGACATGAAGACCGAACAAGTGACCACCAATTTTGCGTTAGGAATCAACGCGTTTATTCAAAACAATCCCCCTGTCGGCAATAATCAGGTGACGGTACCGCTCCAATTCCACGCGGACAAAGGGAATTTTCTGAACATCAAAAATCTAAACATCAGTTATCATATTCTGGATACCACTCCGCCGGTAATCGATACAGTTTCCATCAATCCAACTTCCCCACAGGCAGGTCAGCCGTTTACGATAACTGTGACCGCGTCGGATGACGTCGCAATCAAAGCGGTGTCCGCGGAAGTTAATCAAAGTTCTGTTTCATTATCCAAAAACGCCGATGTTTTTACCGGATCACTCGTGATAGCCACTGCCGGTAGTTATGAGTTGTCAATTAAGGCAACGGACGAAAGCGGTTTAATCACCACACAAGTGATTCCACTTACGGTTGTGTTTAACGGTTCGGAACTTTCGGTAAAATCCGTTACTTTTACGCCAAAAAGTCCACTTCTTTCCGGTCAAACAGCACAAGCGGATGTCCTGCTTTCCAACGCCGGAAATCAAACTGTCGATGTCCAAATTCAGTTTAATCATGTAATGAGCGAAACAAAAACGGTCACTCTGCCTGCCAATAACACCGTATCTGTTTCCACCAGTTTCACGTTACCAGTACCGGGTGATTATGCTTTCGAGGTTGTTATGGATCCTGCAAACGCCTTTCCGGAAAGCGATGAAACGAATAACACCTTCAGTTATTCTTACAAGACAATTGATGGGGTGCCTCCTGTTTTTGAACAGGTTACCGTTCCTAAAAAAGTGAGTCCGGGGGAAGCGTTTATCGTCAAAGTGCAAGCAAGTGATAATGAAGGGGTGGAAACCGTGCAGACAGAGTGGATGGGGCAGACGAAGACAGAAACTCTTTCTTCGGCAAACAGTTTAAGTTTAAAAAGTTACTGGTCATTTGATGAAGGAGGTGGAACTGTAGCAATAGATAAAATTGGAAGTAATAATGGGGTAATAACAGGGGCTTCATATATAAAAGGAATCTCAGGAAATGCTTTGAGTTTTGATGGAATAACTGATGATGTTTTAACAACCCTTGATATTGATCCTACAGCTGTTCCCAATTTAACAATATCACTATGGATTTTTCCAACAGATTTAAGTGGCTCATCTTTACAGACAATAGCAAGCGCAGATGATGGTGGATGGGATCGTGCCTTTGGGATTCTTGAATCTACAGATACTATTTATGTTAATCATAATAGTACAAATGTTGATACTTCAGTAAGTATTTCTGAAAATGAATGGACTCATATTGTTGTACAATATCTAACAGATAATTTATATGTTTATAAGAATGGCGTTCTTGAATATTCTCTTGGTTCAGCCCCTATAAATTCAGCTACTTCTACGGGGATACTTATGTTCGGTCAGGCTAATTCATTCGGTTTTAATTTTCAGGGTTATATTGATGAGCCTAGAGTTTTTTCATACTCACTCACTCAAAACAATGTATCCGCTCTTTATCAGAATCCGGGTCAGGTCAATCAACAAAATCCCGAAGCAGTGATTAGTTTGATAGCCCCCGATCAGGTAGGTAATATTCCCCTCATTCTCACTGTTATAGATCAAAGTGGACTTAGTGCCACGATGGAGACGAGTATTGAGGTCATTAAAGCGCTTCCTAATCCTCTCATTCAAATAGGAGGTATAAGCACGCATCCAGAAAACATCATGCCGCTGGAAATACCGGATTTTGAAATCACTCTGCGGAACAATGGTGGTACCACAGTGGATGCGCCTTTACGATTAGAGATGGATGGACAGGTGGTAAGTGAGCAAATTGTCACCATTCCTCTTGGATCACCTACTATCGTGAAATGGTCCGGATGGCAGGCCTCAGTGGGCATTCACTTATTTACGGTGATGGTGGATCCGGATAACCTGATTGCGGAACAAAATGAATCGGATAATACGGCGGTTTTTAATTTTACCGTTTTTGATGTGCTTCCCCCACAGCTAAATAATCTAATTGTTCCGGCATACGCGATTGCCGATGAATCATTCGAAATTTTAGTGGATGTTATCGCGGAACATCCCATCGATACCGCTTCTATCAGCATTGGCGATGAACAAAAAATCATGACATCTGAAAACGGGACGACTTATCATTGGACAGGAGCCTTGCCATTGGGAAATTATCCGTTTGTCGTGAGTGTGAGTGATGAAAAAGGGGCAAGTGCGCTTTTGCCGGGAGAAATAACCGTTCATTCCGCTCTTTCAGATTTAACACTTGACACGTCATTTTTCTCTTTTTCAGGCATCACAAACAAAGATGTGCTTCCTCTTTCTGTAGCGGTTCATAACGACGGTTTAAAAAGTTTCACCGCAATGGCCGTTTCGATGCAATTGGACGGCGTCAGTACATTCGATGAATGGATTGACATACCAGCTGGGGAAACAATCCCTGCTTCCTTCACAGCATGGAAGGCAAGCGCGGGTTTTCATACGGTTGTTTTTTCTGTTGATCCGGCTAATAGCGTAGAAGAGGCTGACGAAACAAATAATACGGTTACTGTTTCTTTTTCCATCGCGGATGTTACTCCTCCCTCTATAACAAACGTAGCGATGCCGGATGTGTTATATGCGGGCGAATTGTTTTTGATGACTATGGCTATTTCCGATGATCAATTGGTAGCTGTTACAGCGGATTGGAATAGTAAAAAAACCGATTTAAATGTGACTGAATCTGCCGGATCTTATACAATAGAACTCACAGCTCCGATGGTCGCTGGTACTTATCCGCTAAACCTTTTTGCTGAAAATGGGGAGGGGTTGGTGGCAAAATGGAGCGGTATTCTCAAGGTGTTGCCAATACAACCCGATCTGACAATTCTGGGAGGTGACGTGTCCTTTGTATCTTCGCATTTGGTAGAAGGGGAGATGGCAACCTTACTATCTGTTATTCATAATAAGGGCGGTTCAGATATGCTTCCTGTTTCTGTAGTTTTTATGTCAGATGATGTTGTTATAGACACCAAAATAGTTTCCGTGATAAAGGGGGGTGAATCAACTTTGCAATGGAAATGGATTCCATCTTTTGGAGCACATAAACTTTCTCTTTCTATCGATCCGGATCATCTGGCTGAAGAATCGGACGAAACCAATAATATGTATACTCTTTCGGTTTATGCTGAAGATAACACACCTCCTTCCACGCCTAAATTGCAAAAAACACTTGTACAATCAGTCAATGGCCATGAAGCTTGGAAGATTAGCTGGCTCCCTGTAATGGAAGCGAATTTAAAAACATATGACTACCAATTTGATGGCGGAATATGGATGCCCTTGGGATTGGAAACGTTTTTTGAAATTGATCTTAAAAATGCTGGCCAGCATCTTGTCTGTGCTCGTGCGAAAGATATTGCCGGCAATATGAGTGGTGAGGGGTGTGTATCGTTTTTGTCGGATTTTGATGCGCCAAATACACCCCTTTTGCAAGGTGGAACAGCTGGCTATTGGTCCAATCAACCTAAACACACTTTTTCGTGGAACACTCCCCTGGACGACGTTGCGGTACACCATTACTTACTAAAAGTTAATGATGTAATTTCGAATGTTGGTTTAGTCAATCAATATGTGAATAACTTCCAAGACGGTATTTATTCCGCTCAGGTGGCCGCGGTAGATGTCGCTCTTCATCAGAGTGACTGGAGTAATGTGGTTACCACGAAAATCGATACGTCGGTGTCCGGACTTGTTCAGAATTTATCTTCCGAAACACACCCCGATTTCGCTAAGTGGTATGCCAACGGCCAGCCGTCTTTTAATTGGCAATCTCCGGAAGATTTATCCGGAATCCAGTATTACTATTATTATATTGATCAAAATCCTAATACGATTTTAAATGGTCAGCACTGGTTTACACCTGACACTCAAATAACTATTCCAAACATTCAATCTTTAAAAACGGGTGTGTGGTACTTTCATATCGCGCCTATGGACGGAGCCGGAAATACGGGACTTTCCGCGCATTTCAAAATTCAGGTTGATCTCAGCCCGCCCTACACAAAGGCGGAACTAAAACCTAATAGCAATATAGTTCTGTTAGAGGCTACAGATGAAAAATCCGGTATTGGCTCCACTCATTATCGTTTAGATGATGGGGAATGGCAGACGGGTTTTTCTGTTACCATACCTACACCCAATACCCATACGATCGAATATTATTCGATAGATACCTTGGACAATCAGGAGTCTATAAAAGTGATTGAGATTAATCTAAAAAAACCATCGTCTCCCACTGTTGACCCCGTACCGAATCCCATTCAGGCGCTTGAATACACGTTAACCGGTACCAAGCCAACAAACACCAGTTTATGGATCAATGATAAGATGACCATTGCACCCAAAATCAACACCAAGTGGTCTCATACTGTTGATATTACCGGTGTAGAAAATACGTTTGTCATTTATTCTAAGGATAGTGTTGATCTCAAAAGTGAAAGTGTTACCGTTCAAATTAATTATCAGACCTCAGCACCAACGGTTGATGATTTTGTGCAACCGGTTACTCACAATCCACTGACTCTGACTGGTACAAAAGCGCCTGGAACATCGGTGTGGATCAATGACAAAAAGATAAGTGGTCTCATTGGTATTGATAATGCAGACACTTGGGAATCAAACGTGATTTTATTAACAGGAATGAATACATTTACCATTGTTGCTAAAACGGATTTTGGAGCGGTGAGTACACCTATTACTTTAAATATCCCCTACAATATTGAAGCGTTAACTGTTGATCCTGTGCCTGATGTGGTTTATCAGACTCACTA
The DNA here is from genome assembly GCA_002792495.1 of Candidatus Peregrinibacteria bacterium CG_4_10_14_0_2_um_filter_43_11. Taxonomy (GTDB): domain Bacteria; phylum Patescibacteriota; class Gracilibacteria; order UM-FILTER-43-11; family UM-FILTER-43-11; genus UM-FILTER-43-11. The sequence goes on from PFOK01000086.1 coordinate 15,010, forward strand.
CACACTCACCGGTATAAAACCCGCTAATACCGGTTTGTGGATTAACGATAAAGAGATCATTCCTGTTAATTCCGAAACAAGCTGGAGCACTATTGTTACGTTAAGCAAGCATGAAAATAAATTCACTATTTTTGTAAAAGACAGCTCCGGCAACCAGAGCGCTTTAGTTGCTCAAACCATTCTTTACGAAGTGCCGGCCCCTTTTGTTTCATCGGTTATGTCGCCCGTTTACAACCCTCTTATACTCACCGGAATAAAATCACCGGATGTAGTGCTATGGCTAAACGGGAAAGAACTTTCCTCTTTGAGTTCCGCAACGACATGGAAAATCGAAATGCCCCTCGAGAAAGGGGTGAATACGTTCGATTTTGTTGCCAAAAATGAGTTCGGAATGGAAAGTCAGCATGTGTTTACTTCTCTTGAATACGCGGTGGAAAGTGTTGTTTTGGATACCAAACCCACAATATCTTCCGATGTTTACTACACATTCAGCGGAGCAAAACCTTCTCACACCACTTTGTGGGTCAATGATGAAAAAATATCGGTGGATTCTGAAGCTGTAAAATGGACTTACACTGCTCAGCTGACCGCGAAGAGCACGTCTTTCACTTTTATTACAAAAGACGATCTGAATGTGGCCAGTAATCCTGTTGGCGTCAGTATTTCCTACAATGCTAAACCACCTGTGCTTAGCGCCTACCCCGCAAAGGTATCCAAATCCTTTTATACCTTCTCCGGTTCTAAGGGAATCGGTGCGGGAATTTGGGTAAATAATGTTCAGGTTGTTCCTTTTAATACAGAATCCACATGGGAATACAAGGTCACTCTTAAGGAGGGTGACAATCATTTCACCTTTGCGTCTGGAAGCAGTTTTGGAATAAAAAGTCCGATGGTAGCGGCCACGATTCATTATGAAAAACCCTCTACCGATATTTATAAATGGATGAAAAATACCGATACTACTACACCACTTAATCCAAGGACAATCCCCAAAATCCCCGCTTCCTCCACGCGTATTTCACCTTCAGATCAAAAAAAGATAGATAGGACACTAAGCGAAACAGGGAAAATAGACTACGAAACAAAAGACGGTGTTTTCCCGAAAATCACTAAAGTCACTGTTGTGGATAACACGGATATTTATATTAATTTTTCCGAAAAAATTATTTTATCCGATTACAAACAATTTGCTTTTTGGATTATGGAAAAACTTAATCCGGAAAATTCATTACCTGTCGAAAAGGTGATTGGAAATCCTATCGCTAAAATAGTGGGTCTTAAAACCGCCAAACAAAAAGCGGGTACCGTTTATCTTCTTAAGATCGCACCTTTTATTGTTGGTTTGGATGGCGATTCAATTCATGGGGGGGATGGTTATACGGCCACCTTTACTGGCTCCGGTGTGGATGCCCCATAAATATGTTTTGTGATGAAGAAATAAAGCGGAATTCAGACTTCATACACCTCCTTTTAAAAACATTCCCCCTTCCATGGTGTATAATGCGTGTGGCCTGAATCATTTAAGCGGAGGTGTGTATGAAACAAAAACTACTGTTTTTTTTGAGCGTTTTGGTCGCAGGAGCGGGTCTTGTTTTTTTGTTATTTCTCTACACTTATCCCGTGAGGGGGTTGTTTGAGCAAACGGT
>PFOK01000080.1 GCA_002792495.1 Candidatus Peregrinibacteria bacterium CG_4_10_14_0_2_um_filter_43_11
CATCATTCCGTTTGTGGCGATTCTGCTTGCCGAAATAACAAAAGCCTTCACGGATTTGCTTCAGCGACGTTCTCATGTTCGTTTTTTGAATTCCGGAGGGATGCCGAGTGGTCATTCTTCTTTTGTGGCCGCTTTGGTGGTGGTGGTGGCCAATCGTGAGGGGGTAGGAAGCACCGCTTTTATGATCAGCGCAGTACTCGCCTTGGTGGTGATGTACGATGCGGTGAATTTGCGTCATGAGGCCGGGAAGCACGCGAAATTGCTCAACAAACTTTTACCCAAAGAGCATCTCGAAGAATCTCTGGGGCATACCCGTTTTGAGGTCACCGTGGGGGCTGTGTTTGGAGCGATTGTGGCGTTTGTCCTCCTCAGTTTATAAAAGGAAAGACTATTTTGCCTCTTCGTTATTATTTTCTTCGAGGCAGGTTTTCCATTCTTTTAATGGGACACCGCATGGGGCGTTTTCATCAAAATTATCCATCATGCGGAAAGCACTTCTTCCGTTTTTTTCCGAAAATCCGTTGCCATGACTGAGCCACATTCCTGCCGCGAAAGCCGTGATTAGCCATCCGACTAATCCGATGATGATAAAACCGGCACTCCATTTGATCAACTGTTCTTTTGTAAGGTTTCTGAGTGCCCAAACGGTCAGCAAAATCAATCCGATAAAAGTGAGCAGTCCAAAAAAGACGTGTACGTGTATCTAGCCGATCATCCAGCTGTTGCTGTAAAATAAATTCATCATGGTTAATGGGTTAGGAAAATTTAATAATTATTTGGCTTGAAAATTAAAATTTATTTATTGATGTCAGCATAATAATTCCTATTTTTAGGGAGGCCAAGTTATTTTAATCATTTCATGTTACACTTGAATTCAACTTACTTATTAATTTTATCCTTATGGAACTTTCTATTTTCCTCGCGCGGATTTTTGCCCTTGTTTACATTACGGTTGGCGTTGGAATGTTTCTTAATCCGAAGTATTACCAAAAAATGATCGATAGCGTCATGAAAGAACATGGGTTGCTTTATTTTGGTGGTGTTTTTGCCTTGGTGTTCGGTTTTATTTTAGTCAGTTCCCATAATATTTGGGAAAAAAATTGGACTGTCCTCATCACGATTATCGGTTGGATAGCTCTCTTAAAAGGATTTTTACTTTTGCTTTTTCCGACAGTCATGACAACGTTAACCAAAAAATGGCTTAAAGGTAAAAATGCTTGGCCTATTTGGTCTTTTGCGGCTTTGATCCTGGGGTTGGTTTTTGGTTACTTCGGTTTTATCGCCTAAATATCACTCGATTCAAAAAGTGCTTTTACACGCTCCTTCATATCTTGGGGGGAGCGTTTTTTGTTTTACCAAAAAGCGAGAGGCTGGCTCTTTTGCCGTTGTCATATTCCAAATTATTTCGAATCACTTCAAAACCTCCAGTATTGTTTTTTCAATTTCTTTCAAGGGTATTCCTGCTGTTTCAATCCGTACCTCGTGTGGTAATAAGGGGCGATCCAGTATTTTTTGGTTGATGCTCAGAGCCGTTTTATAATCACGGTATTCGCTGGATCGTGTTTTATCCGCGATTCTCGATTTTAAAATAGCATCGTCCTTCACTGCCAGAGTGAACAATATGTAATTTTGCTTTTTAAAATGGTGATGGAGTTCTGTGATTCTTTTGTCTTCCAGGTCAGTGACGATGACGTGTTTAAAACCATGTTTGATGTAATTTTTTACGACCAGCATCAAGTTTTCGAAAGCAATTCCTTCCTCCTCTTTGTACGGTATTGTTTTGTTGCCCTTTTGACGGAATTCCGGAATCCAGCAAAACTCAAAACACGGGCTCCTCAATTTTTTTTGTAATCGTTTCGCGATTGAGGACTTTCCGGTTCCTGGCGCTCCGGCGATAAAAATGATGTCGTAAGAAATCATAAAAGGTTGTTTGGAAAATAGTTTTATACTCATGGGGCATTTACTGGATGTGAGGCGAAAAATCAAGCTGGTAGTCCGGAATGCCGAGGGCTATGCCGAATTTTGTCACCTCCGCGTATTCCTCTTTTTTACTCCTATCCACTTTGAATACTTTGTCGCGAAAAATGATGTAATGGAAATCATCATTCTTAAAATCGGCGTACCAACCCTGTTCGGAGTCAAGTGTCCGAGTCAGCTCTTCCGCAACCTCATCGATTTGATCGTTTTGGATTTCGACAGCGTGAAGTGTCCATTGTTTTATCCAAGGCGTTTTGTGTTTTTCGGTCACCACTTCCACATCCGTTTTTAGAATCGTCACCTTATCCAACACACTATCGTCTTCCAGGCTTTCCTGAATGATGATGCCTTTGTAATTGTTTTTTGGCATGGAATTTGGTTAACGTTTGGAACTCCGATTAGTGGCTTATTTTTAAATAATACTCCAGCGTTTTGATCAAATCATTGTTCTGCTGAATCTCGCTTTTTTGGAGTTCGCTTTTGTGCAACCATTCCAAATAACCTCTGTCTGTGGCCGCGACCTCCGCGAAGGGTTTCTCCTTGTACTTTCCGAATCGGAATTTATCTAAAAGTAGAGGCATTTTGGTCAACGACAGCATCTTTTCTATCGCCGATTCCCCCTTTTCCAGCGAAAACTTTTTCATGGTCAGCGTTTTCAGTTTTTCAAACAGTTTTTCCAACACCAGCACGTCTCCCAGCGCGTCATGAGCCATCCCTTCCACGTTCAGCCCCAGCGCGTAACGTAAATACTGCAATTTATGACTCTCGCTTTCCAGAACATGCTGACAAACCCGGAGCGTATCGATGTATCGGCCCGTCACCACCCCCTCGGTTTTTAACACGCCCATGTCAAACGGTGCATTATGCGCCACCAGAATATTGTTTTTCAATAATTCCGTAAGCTTTTCTTTGGGCTCACTTCCCGCAAAAGTCGGCTTATCCGCCACCATTTCATGGGTTACATGATGAACGGACATGGCTCCAAAACTGATCGGCACAGGCGGCTTAAAAAACTCATTCACCACGTCACCCGTTCCGGAATTTTTATACGCAAACTGCACAATCCGCGCGGTTTCATCCAAATCAGTGGTCTCCAGGTCGAGGTAAATGAGGTTCATGAATAGTGGGTTACTTAAATACAAATTTTTTATGGTACTAGTACATTGACTAATTAAATTTCTGATATAAAATTGAAGTAACGCAAAATCACTTTAACTTTATATCAT